>CAZEKV010000112.1:0-7814 GCA_964512945.1 uncultured Spirochaetales bacterium
CTACTGACATGTTAATGCCTCTGAAAACGAAAACGGCGGATGCTTTTTATTCAACACCCCGCCATGCTACTTTTGACCTTTTTAAGGAGGCAAAGAATATGTCTTCAGTACGGGTCGCCCCGGCAATAGGCGGCATAATTGTCTCAAATTCTACCTGGAATAAGATCCCGGATAGTTTCAGGAAATCCATGCTGAAGGCTGCCAGGGAAATTATCCGCCCCCTCTACAAAGAGACAAAGGAGCTTGATAAGGTTTCAGTAAAGATGATGAAACGTTTTGGCCTGAAAGTTTTTGTGGCTCCCCCCGATGCAGAGAGAAGGTGGGAAGAAAAACTGAATGAGGGAATTCCAAATGCTATAGGGAAGAGTGTCCCCCTTGATATATACAATTTGATAAAGGATTATCTTGAGGATTTCAGGAAGAAAAATGGGGCTGAATAGATTTTCCTCAGTATTCAGAAAGATTGAAGATAGCGTAATATTTTTCCTTATAGCGATAGTCTCTCTTTTCGCAATGCTGGACGGGATACTTAATCGTTTTACCCTGTTCAGTATCCCGGGGGGCGACGATTATATCCACTATATGATCCTCTGGATTGCCCTCATCGGTGGAATGATTACCTCACGGGAGGGGAAACATCTTTCCCTTGCCATTGGTATAGACATAATAAAGGATCCATTTAATTCCTGGATAAAGACGTTTAATTCTTTTATTGCCGTAACAGTTACATCGGCTCTTGCCTGGAGTTCCATACCGAGGATTGTGCGGGGTGTTTTAAAAGGGAGTAGGTTTGTCGGGATAATCCCGATGTATTTCTTTTTACTGATATTACCCATCGGTTTTGGGATAATTGCAGTACGGTTTATTTTTTCCGCACCCGAAAAAAAAGCTAGCAGATACATTGCTGCCCTCGGGCTTGTTTTTGGGACAGCTGTTGCCCTTAATCCTGTTCTTAAAGCTTTTGGATATTTGTATGGCGATATCAATCCCCTGCTTGATAGTATAACTATTGTCATGAAATCCTTTTTTTCCGTGTCTGTGCGGCCGCTGATTATACTTTTGATTATTTCGGGGATCCTTGGAAATCCGATTTTTGTAGTACTCGGGGGGGCTGCCTATTTTCTGTTCGCAGCATCTCCCGGCGCCTCATTTGAGAATATCCCGTCGGAGGCTGTTTCTCTTTTAACGGGAAGAGCCGTTCCTGCTATTCCCCTTTTTACCCTTGCGGGATTTATTCTTTCCGAGAGTAAATCTGGAGAAAGGCTTGTAAGGTTTTTTGAGGCATGGTTTGGGTGGCTTCCTGGTGGAATAATTATCATGGCCGTACTGGTTTCTACATTTTTTACAACCTTTACGGGGGCTTCTGGGGTTACAATTCTTGCTCTGGGGGGGCTCCTCTCTGTAGTTCTAATGAAGAGCGGGAAATACTCCAGGGATTTTTCAACGGGATTATTAACGGGTGCGGGTAGTATCGGGCTCCTGTTTCCTCCCGGTCTTCCGGTTATTATGTACTGGGTTATGGCTCAGACACAGGAAGTTCATATTGAACTCAACCATCTTTTTCTGGGCGGGCTGCTTCCGGGGATAATACTTGTTGCGGCTGTTTCTGTGATGGGTATCTTTATGACTTCCCGCGAAAAAGGGAAAAAGATGCCGTTTAATCTAAAAGAGGCATTATCCTCAGGGAAGGGAGCTGTCTGGGAGATCCTATTTCCTTTTATTATTCTGATAGGCTTTTTTGCAGGTCTTGTTTCAATAGAGGGTCTTGGGGCAATTGCTGTTGTATATGCTGTTGTAGTCGAGGTCTTTATTCATAAAGATATAAAACTATCTGAATTATTTTCTGTAGTAAAAAAGGCTGTTCCTGTATTAGGAGGAATTTTACTTATAATCGGGGTATCCCGCGGGCTTTCATACTATTTTGTTGATGAAGAACTCCCTGAAATGCTTGTTATGTTTATGGAGAAGAATATCGAATCTCCGATAGTTTTTCTTATTTTGCTGAATATTGTACTCCTTCTTACGGGCTGTTTTATGGATATTTTTTCTGCAATAATTATAGTAGCTCCCCTGATAATTCCCCTTGGCCAGTTTTATGATATTAATCCTGTAAGACTTGGTGTGATATTTCTTGCCAACCTGGGTCTTGGTTATCTGACTCCTCCAATAGGCTTGAATCTCTTTCTTGCATCATACAGGTTTGAACAACCGTTAACAAAGGTTTATAAAAATGTTATGCCGTTTTTTATTGTACTACTGATAGCGGTTCTGTTGATTACATACATCCCCTGGCTGACAGAAGGTATTCCCGGACTGTTTTGATGAATATTCAGATTATTGGAACAAAAAAATGCCGGGATACAAAAAAAGCTGAACGTTTTTTTAAAGAACGCAGAATCAGCTTCCACTTTGTTGATCTAAATGAAAGGGCTTTGAGTCCCGGAGAGTTTAACAATATCAGAAGCAAATCCTCAGCGGAAGATTTATTGAACACAGGGAGTAACGCCTATAAACAAGGTGGGTTTAAATACAGGGAATTTGATATTGATGAAGAACTCTTTGAAAATCAGCAATTGTTAAAGACACCAATTATCCGTCTTGATAAAGATGTTCTTGTAGGATTTGATCAAGATCAATTAAAGAAGTACCTGTGCTAAAACTTTCTGTGGATGTTTCCCCGTTTTTCCAGATAGTTTGAATCAAATAATCATCTGGAAAAGATAATTCTTTGATTGTCACAGTTATAATATAGGAGAAGAATTCTAACCTGAAAATGGGGTTTCCTTTAGAGCCCCGCTGGAGATAAAGAATTAACCCATGGCACTCACATGCAGAACCTTACGAGATCCTTTAGAATTGACAAATAGTGTAAAAGTGAATAATATTGAATACAGGGGGTTGTTATGAGCAAAACAATAACAATGCGGGTGGATGATGATACATATGCAATGATAAAAACAGCAGCTGATGGTGACCGGCGTTCGATATCAAATTTTATAGAGTACGCTACGATAGCATTTCTTACCGAAGAAAGTTTTGTTAGTGAAAATGAGATGGAGGGGATATTGCACGATAAGGATCTTTTAAAGAATCTTAAGCAAGGTAAGAAAGAAATTGAAGAAGGAAAATATAGGATTGTCAGATAAATATAAAATTGCAGAAACCGAACAATTTGTAAAAAAGATAGAAGAAAATAAGTATAAAAAATTATATAAAAAAATGTTGGAATATGTTTATCCTCTTCTCAGAAGGAATCCATACTTTGGTTCCAACATCAAAAGATTAAAAGGGAATCTATCCGGGTATTATAGATATAGAATTGGTGATTATAGATTATTTTACAAAATTGATAATGAAAAGATAATAATCTTTGTAATTGATATTGCACATAGAAAAAATGCATATGAATGATACTACGTATAGCATCCAGACAAAAAAATGCCCGACTAATTTCGGGCACATAAAGACGCCGTGACAGGTGCATACGCCCTACAGCAACGCTTTCCTCTGTAAAATTGTATAACCTTAAAGTATGTTAAAAGTACATGCCGGCTCTTAGCACCGACACACATTTTTTGGTGGATTCGTCATTCTCTCCCCCAAAATTAAGATACTTTAATGATATCATTAATTCGGGAAAAAGTCAAAATATTTATTGTATCAATACTTTTAATTTTGATAGATATTTCCAAAAAGTCGGTGCTTTTCTTTTAAGATAATAAGATTGACATTAGAAAGGGCTTCTACTACTCTAAAAAAGGTTTGAAAAGAGTACTATTTATTTTTTTTATATCTATTTTTTCTCGCCTTATGTCGGAGGAAATCAATTTCCTTTATATGAAGCAATCCGGGTATCAGCCCCTCGATATTATTTCGAGGTCAAATTCCTTTTTCAACAAGACGGGAGTCAGGGTTAATGTTTTTTTTGTTGAATATAAAGACAGGTATAAGTTTATAACAGATTCATCAAGAAAAAAGAATCCTGATTTCGATGTGGTTCTGGTTGATGTTATATGGAAGGCTGATTTTATCAAGCGGGGAATTATTGAGGTTATACCTGATGTTCTATCAAATAAAATAAAGGCTGGTATAAAACCCGAAATATATAAATCCTTCGAATATCAAAACAGATTGTACGCTTTTCCCTTTCATGCGGATTTTCAGCTCTTTTTTACGAATACTCTATTGTTAAGAAAGGCGGGCTTTAGCAATCCCCCATCTACTATAGAAGACATGGTTGAAATAGCCAGAACAGCCAAAAATATGGGATTGATAAAGTATCCCATATTTGATTCCTGGGATAAACAGGAAACCCTTGTTTGTGATTACATATGGATTGTCGGGGCATTCGGGGGGGGGCTGGAGGATATTAATGGAAAAACATTTATAAATTCAAAAGAATGTTTAAAGGCCTTAAAGTTTATGGTTATGCTTCTCGATGATGGGCTTGTAAATCCTTACTCGCTTCACTCAGAGGAGAATTTTGTAAATGAGGTTTTTCTTGCGGGGGATTGTCTTTTTACAACCAACTGGATGTATCTGGTGGAGTTAATCAGAAAATCAAGTAAAAAAATTAATTCCACCAGAATTGTTTCGGGAATACCTGTTTCAAGAAAAGTTATTAAATCATCCGGTAAAAAAAATTCCACTATCTGCGGTTTTGAAGGGTTGGCGGTGATGTCGAATTCAAAAAATAAAAGGAGAGCCTGGGAATTTATAGATTTTTTAGCGTCCCCCGATTTTCAGGAAAAGCATATTGATTTTCTGCCCGTATGGGAGAAAATCTGGTACCAGAAAGAAACCCTAAAAAAGGATCCCTACATATGGCTCAAAAGAATGCAGTTCCGGGGGATTAATTACCGCCCTGCAGATTCTGAATACCTGAGGGTTAGTAAGATTATTCAGGATTGGATATACAGGGCGTTGTTAAAGGAAATATCTCCGGAGAAGGCATTATTAAACGCCCAGAAAGAAATTAATAGTATCAACAGATAGGAGCTATGGCTGACTTTTAAATAATGGGGAATTTTAACAACTGGAAAAAATATACAATTCACAGGAAGGGATTCATTGGGAATAAAGATGCTTAAGAAGACGGGTGGAATAAAGATTTCAACAAAAATAATATTCTTTTTTTCAATTCTTGTTTTGTTTCAGGCTATCGTTTCTTTGTTTGCTCTTTCTTTTGTAATAACACGTTCAAATACAGACTCCCAGTTTTCCGTTATGAGAAGTACTCTATCAAGTGTGGATGGCTACTTGAATGAAACAACAACGGATTTAATTGTAAAAGCAAATCTTTTTGCGGGTCAGGAAAAGGCAATCGATTATACCGATTTTGGATTAAGAAATCTTTTGAACCGCGAGTTAAATCTCCTAAAAAATACATTAAGAATTGATAGTGTAGGTATTTTTGTATTTCCCAATAAGATCTTCACTTCCGTTGGAGAGAAAATAAAACCCTCTTACAATCTTGAACAGCAGCTTAAACTTGCCTTTAAGGACAATAAAAACAAATTCCTCTTGAAAAATAAAAATGATATCTTTCTTCATGCGATTTGTCCTATCAAGCGAGGAGACAGAATAATTGCTGTTTTGTTATTAAGTCAGAAAGTAGATAAGTTATTTATTCTTAAACTAGAAAAGATAATAAATTCCAGGGCGGTTTTTATATATAATGATATTCTCATTCACGACGAATCTCTTCCCGAAGATGAGATTAGAACGATAATTACTGAATATAACAGACTTTCCGGAACTAATGGGCATGTCCTCCGCATAAAGGAATATGTAATAGGGGTAATTGATTCTACCGTCTTTGGGACATCGGGGGCGACAATATTTTGTCTTCTCGATACTGCAAAATACAGAAAACAAATCAACAGCTACTATCTGATATCAATAAGTTCGACAATAATTATTTTGCTTATAGCATTGATTACAGGTTTTTTGTTTTACAGAGAGACTTTTTTTAAACCAATACAGATCCTGCTCGAGGGAATAAAAAGAATATCATCGGGGAGTTTTAATCCCCCTTTCCGGATATTAAGAAACGATGAAGTTGGAAAGCTTTCCATGGCCTTCAACCAGATGTGCAAAGATTTACTCTACAGGGAAAAAGAACTTGTAAGGTTGTCCAAATACAATACTCTTGTTCTGAATAATGTTGAATCGGGAATAATTACTGTTAACAAAAAGAATGAAATAATTACAATTAATCCATGTGCCGAACGAATTCTAAATATTGATAGAAAAAGAATCAAGAAGATCACCTCAAAAAGAATTCCCATAGATTTTTCAAAAATACTAATTGAATCCCTGTCAAATGATTCTTATCTGTCTTCGATGGAAGTGGGCATAGTAAAGGATCAGGATAATAAAATATTTGATATAAGTATTTCTCCTCTTCTATCTCTGGATGGAAAGAATATTGGGATCGTTGCTATTTTTAATGATATAACGAGGATAAAAAAGCTTGAAGAAAAACTTTCTATATCATCCCGTCTGGCTGCTCTTGGAGAAATGGCTGCGGGGGTTGCCCATCAAATAAGGAATCCCCTTGCGGTAATGAAGGTTTCAGTAGAGATGCTCAGAGATAATTATCTTCCCCCGCAGAAATATGATGATTATTTGCGTCTTACAAATTTGGTTACTGATGAAATTGATGCCTTGAATATGGTTGTTCATAATTTTCTCGATTTTGCCCATCCGAAATCGGGAGACATGGCATTCCATCCTATTGAGAAAATAATCAATTTTTCACTAAAAAGTTTACCCCTTGAGAAGTATAGTGGTATTAAGATAGAGGTTGATATCCAGAAAGGAATTCCAGAATACCGTATGGATAAGAATTTGATGATACAGGTCATCACCAATCTTGTTTTAAATTCGCTACAGGCATCCAGCCGGGGAAGCAGGGTTTTAGTCCGGGCGGGTATCGAAAAGAAAAAACTGGTCATAGAGGTTCAGGATTGGGGGGTTGGTATGGATGATTCGACAAAAAAGAATATCTTTAACCCCTTCTACACGACAAAGGATTCGGGAACAGGCCTGGGATTGTCCATTGTTCATCAGATTATAGAAAGATGTAACGGTGTTATAGATGTATTCTCATCTCCAGGTGCTGGCACAATTTTCAGAATTGTATTATAGGGGTAGGTCAATGAAAAGGATTCTAATAATTGATGACGAAAAAAATATGTGTACAGTACTCAGGCTTTTACTCGAACAGGATGGATACTATGTTCAGACTTCTGAAAACGGTGATGAGGCTATACAAATATTAAAAAAGGATCCTTTTTTTGATCTGATAATATCAGATCTTAAAATGCCGCTTGTTGATGGTCATGGGGTATTAAAATTTATAAAAAAGAACAAATTAGATATACCCCTTGTTTTAATAACCGCCTACGGATCGATAGAAAAGGCAGTTAATGCCATAAAGCAGGGAGCGGAAGACTTTATTACCAAACCATTTAATAAAGATGTTATAAGGCATATTGTGCATAAGATTCTTGAGACGGGAGATATTAAAAATGAAAATAAACTTTTGAACGAGCAAATATACAATAAGGGTTTTATTTTTAAAAGTAAAGTTATGGAAAATGTAATGAATATGATAAAAAAGCTGTCCGTAGTGGGGTCAACCGTTTTAATACATGGTGAGAGCGGAACCGGGAAGGAGTTAATAGCAAAGGCAATACATAATTATTCTATCAAAGAAAATAAAAAAAGTATTCCTTTTGTAAGTATTAATTGCCCGGCAATCCCCGAGAACCTTCTTGAGAGTGAACTTTTTGGGTATAAGAGGGGGG
>CAZEKV010000113.1:0-7784 GCA_964512945.1 uncultured Spirochaetales bacterium
TAAAGGTCTTTTCGTGTTCCTGCAATAACAGTATTATTTGACAAATCCAGTCCAACCACATACAGGGGTTCAGGAAACGAGATGCCAAGCCCCTTTCTCTGGCCTATGGTGTAATAGGGAATTCCTTTATGGTGACCGAGGACTTTGCCCTCTTTGTCAACAATATTCCCCGGTTCAATTTTCTTTTCAAAGACAGCCGTATAATCTCCGGCAATAAAATTTTGACTCTCTTTTTTTGTATTTAATTGTGGAAGCCGCTTCCTGGCAATCTCCTTTACATCACATTTTTTATAGTTTCCCAGGGGAAAAAGCGATAAACCTAGCTGCTCCTGATTCAGACGGTAAAGGAAATAGCTTTGATCTTTTCCGGGATCAATCCCCCTTTTTAAAAGAAAACGCCCGCCCGATTTTTCAACACGGACGTAATGCCCTGTCGAAAAATAATCAAAACCAATACCCGCCTCCTTTGTTTTACGGATAAGCTCGCCGAATTTTATTCTTTGATTACACAGGATACAGGGATTCGGGGTCCTCGCATTAAGATACTCCCTGGTAAAATAATCGAGCACTATTTTCTCATATTCGATTCTGAGGTCAATAATCTGCAACGGAATTCCAATGGTATCACAAATTTGCTTTGTGTATTCCATATTTTTATTTTCTTCAGATCCGAAACATGCGAATTGGCCGTTACGTTCTTCCATAATCTGACCATTCCACAGGCGCATTGTTACCCCGGAAACCTCATAACCCTGAGACTTTAACAACAATGCCGAAACAGAGGAATCAACTCCCCCGCTCATGGCAATAGCAATTTTTTTCATATTAATTTCCTGTTACAGTCCTTGATATTACACCATATTACCTTTACTATTCAGCCTGGTATTCTTATTATATCCTGAAAGGATGTTCTACAAAAATACCGGATTTGCAGCCTTTTTCTTTTTTCTGCTGTAATCCGTGACACGGTGCAGTATGACATTTAAAAATCGATAATGCAAATCCGGGAGGATATTTAATGGGTGATTTTATAAACAAAAAAGCCTTTATCTGCGATATGGATGGGGTAATCTATCACGGGAACCGCCTTCTCCCTGGCGCCGGGGAATTCGTAGCCTGGCTTAAAGCAGAGAATAAAAAGTTTTTATTTTTGACAAACAGCAGCGAAAGATCCCCCATGGAACTCCATCAAAAACTTGCAAGACTGGGAATTGAAGTTGCCCCCGAACATTTTTACACAAGTGCCCTTGCAACTGCAAGCTTCCTCTCAAACCAAAAACCGGGAGGAAGTGCATATGTAATCGGAGAGGCCGGCTTAATAAATGCCCTCTACAATGCCGGTATGACAATAAACGATATGAATCCCGATTATGTAATAGTCGGCGAAGCCAGATCCTACAACCTTGAAACTCTTGAACGTGCTGTTAATCTTGTCATAGGAGGATCAAAATTGATTGGAACAAACCCCGATCTGACAGGACCCGTAGAAAAAGGAATCACACCTGCAACGGGGGCATTAATCTCCCCCATTGAACTGGCTACAGGCTCGAAAGCCTATTTCGTCGGAAAGCCAAACCCATTAATGATGAGGCACGCACTTAAAAAACTAAACACAAAAAGAGAGGAAACCGTCATTGTCGGCGACCGTATGGATACGGACATTATTGCAGGAATAGAAAGCGAAATCGAAACAATCCTCGTTCTAAGCGGAGTAACCTCAAGATCTGAACTGAATAAATTTGCCTACTCTCCCCATTTTATTCTGGATGGAGTCGGGCAGATTCCATAATAACGGAAATCTAAAGTTTTTCGGATAGAATTGCCATGGCTTTTCTTATACTATCAATTTCCTCTGTGGACAGCTTCGAAAGGAGCCTTTTCTCGCATTCCCCTATTCGGTTTTTTATTTCGAGAACTTGTTCCCGCCCCGAAACTGACAGAAGTATCCTGTGACATCTCCTGTCATCAAGATCTGCTTTTATAAAAAACAAGCCCCTTTTTATAAAACTATTAATTAGACGGCTCCCCCTGGAGGGGGACAATCCAATTCTTCTGGAAAGCTCCTTCGATGTAAGTCCGTCTTTTTCTTCGGAAGCGAGAAGACACCTCATTTCCCGCGGGGAAAAACCACATCTCCCCCCAATCTCTGCTTCTATGCAATGATTGGAATTCAGATTAATTATACTGTTGATTATTCCGATTCCCACTATTTCCCGCCGGAGACAGTCTCTAAACCCTTTTTTATCCAGCCATTTATCCCCGAACGAAGGTTGTAAATTTCTCTAAAACCAGCCTCTACTAGAATCGCAGAAGCTGTTGTACTTCTCACTCCCGAACGGCAGTAAACCAGCACCGGCTTATCTTTGTATTCTTCCAGTTCATCAATCCTCTCTGCCAGTACCTGTACCGGTATCAAAACGGAATTCTTAATATGCCCTTTGCTGTACTCTTCTGTTGTCCTCACATCAAGAATCAAGGGTGCAACAGTCGAAATAAGGTTGTAAGCCTCTTTTGCATTTACTTTTTTGTAAATACCCTCGGCTTTATATTCAACGACTGTCAGTTCCATCTCAAAATTACCCATGTTAATCTTGTATTCTCCCGCCTTCTTCGCTTTAAAAGACAACAATGTGATACCATTATTAAAATCAATGTCTTTAATCTTGATTCCTGGAATTTTTACCGAGTCTCTTTCGCAGATTTCTTTGAATTTAAGAATTACAGAATCCCCTCTGTAAACATAAATTTTTTCAGTTTCCGCATCCGCTGAAATAACACGCTTCCCGTTTACTATTTCTCCATCAGCTTTCCGAAAACGGGGATTTTGCTCCCCGCTGCTGCAAAAGAGAAAAGTGACAACAAAGAATATCGAAATAAGTATTTTTTTCATTTTTGATTCCCGTCCTGCCTAATTAGCACTTTCTATGATCGAAATCAGCTTTTCTTCGCTCTGAAGACCAACAAACTGGTTTACAACCTCACCGTCTTTGAAAAGAATTATGGTTGGAATACTGGAAATATTGTACTTCGCCGCACTGTTTCTGTTATCGTCCACGTTTAGTTTGGCAATTGTCGCTTTATCTCCAACCTTTTCGGCTACAGTATGGAGAATAGGCCCCTGCATTTTACAGGGCCCGCACCACTCCGCCCAGAAATCAACAAGAACCACCCCACTACCAATAACCTTGTCAAAACTCTCATCGTTTACATTAATTACTTCATTATTCGGCATTTTTTCCTCCAGATTTTTATTGCCACAGGCAATAGTTGCTATTGACAACAGTATAATACATTTTTTCCCTGAAATCAAGTAAAAGCTAAACTTGCAGGTGAATAGCGAAAAGAATTTTCGGATTATCTTTGATAATTGAAAAAAACTGAAGTATCATATATTCATGAGGATTTTTACCAGTACACTATTGTTTGTACTCGCCGTTGTTTCCTGCCGCCTTCCCACAGGCGACAATATACGCCTGGATCCCGGGCAGTTCTGGGCACAAAGGGTGGATAATAATAGATGGTATATTGTGGATACCAACCTTGTTTACAATGCCCCGGGGGGCAAGTGCAGAATTTATCTTGAAAAAGGCAGATCGCTGACTTCTGCAGCATTGACCACAATTTATACTGAATTCAACAACTCCATTTACCCCATGGTAGAAACCAATTATGGAAGTCCTTCCGATGTTGACAACAACGGGAAAATTACAATTCTTATACTTGACATAAAGGACGGATACAGTGCCGGGGGGGGGTACGTCGCCGGCTACTTTCATCCTATAAACGAATATATTGATAGACACTCAAATGAACGCGAAATGCTATATATGGATTGTTCTCCGGGAAATCCGGGCGATGAAATTTTCAACTACACAATGGCTCATGAATTCCAGCATCTGGTAAACTACAACCAGAAGGTTTTTGTTCAGGGAGTCGGACCGCAGGATATCTGGATAAACGAAGGCCTGTCTACATCTGCAGAGGATCTCTATCTTGGACATCGTATAAGCGAAAGAATCGACAGCTATAGTTCTTCAGACATAACACAGGGACAGAATTTTGTAAGCTGGGGGGCAAGGGGCGGCTATCTGGGATATTATTCAACAGCCTATCTCTTTTTCCAGTGGCTCCGCATTCATTCAGGGAGTACGGCGATCTATAAGAAAATAATTGATAACCCGAACAGAGACGCAGAGGCTGTCAGGGAAGAGGCTGTTGCCTCAATTTCCTCTCTATCCGGCACCAGCTGGGAAGACATACTGAGAGACTGGTATGCCGCCAATTTGTTCAAAACCACAGGAATACACGGCTACGGGGGTGATGCGGCCTTTAATCATTCTGTTACAAGTCTGGGGGGTGTTTCGGGAACTGAGTATTCCCTCTTCCCCGGAGAGGGAATATATTTAAGTATCGGAACCCCGGCGAGCATCGTTTCTTCAGGAAGTATTAAATACGCAGGACTGGACACTGCAGGAAATACTATAGATACTACGGGTGATGACTATTCCGGAAACTATCTTCTTTGTTTTAATGTAAATCCTAACCGTTTCGGTCCGACGGAAAATACAGGGGTTCTCCCTTCTGTGGTTCTGAAGAGAACGCCCAATTTTTCGGCTTTTAATAAAAAAATCTCCTCGAATGGGAAAATCAAGCAATTTCCCCTTGATGTGGTATACAATCTTGATGGCAGTAGTTCTCTAAAAATAAATAAAGACAGCAAAAAATGAAAAAAAAATCATTATTATATCTGGTCTTCTCCCTGTTATTTCTTTTCATGGCTCCGCCTTCTTCTCCAAATACTTCATATTCGGAGGGAAAAATAATTGATGTAAGAGGGGTTCTTCATCTAACAGGAAGCGAACCATTTCCCGAATTAATACTGAGAACTACAGAAACAGGGGAAGAAACAGATTTTATTCTGTCAAAAAAATTCAGGCAGAAATACGGGAAATACATAAACATGGAAGTTGAGTTAAGGGGAAAAGTAAAGATCAAGGTTCTTGAAAGAGCAGATCATAAATTCAAACTTACCCAATACTACTTGATCAACCCTGTTTTATTAACAGTTTACCAGCCTGCCGAGGTTCTCCCCTAACTACCGGAATGTCCTATCAGATTGAGGAATTCAATTCGTGTAGAGGTTTCCTTGTGGAAACTCCCCAGGACGGAGGATGTGATCATTGCAGAATTTTGTTTTTCTACACCCCTCATCATCATGCACAGATGCCGGCATTCGATAACAACTCCAACCCCCTCAGCACAACTCTGCTTCATTATTTCTCTGGCAATTTGACTGGTCAATCTTTCCTGTATCTGCAGACGTCTGGAGTAAACCTCCATTATTCTGGCCAGCTTGCTAACCCCCAGAACCTTTTTTCTCGCTATATAACCAATATGGCATTTACCAAAAAAGGGGAGCAAATGATGTTCGCAAAGACTGTAGACCTCGATATCCCTGACGATTATCATATTATTCGCTTCAGATTCAAATACTGCATTGTTTAAGGCTTTTTCGGTTGTGTTTTTATACCCGCTGGTTAAGAATTCATAGGCTTCGGCAACTCTGTAGGGGGTTTTTTTAAGACCATCACGCGCGGGATCTTCTCCCAATTCTACCAACAATTCCCGTATAAGACCGGCAACCCTTTTTTTATCCATGACCAACTCCGCTGTTAAGAATAACTGGAACCCCGGCAAAACAAGCCGGCGGTTCAACCAGAACAAACTACCATGGATTCAACAATTGTGTGAATATAAAGCCGACAGGATTTCCGTCAAATAAAATACAGGGACTGGAAATTATACTGAGCTTTTCCCGGCAAAACCGCCCCTGCCGCAGGAAAAGATTTTATTAAATTTCCTGTAATATCCCTTTAAGAAACTTTATAAGTCCTTCATGAACTCGTCTATTATTGATTTTTCTTAATGTTTTCAAGAGAGCCACCTCGTCCTCCGAAACCCTGAAGGGCAACATCCCCATTTTATTGTTGTAAGTCGGTTCAGTTTCCGCAAGCTCTCCGGCCTCACGTTCGGTGAAAAAAGCAATCACCGGTATTTCCAGAGCCTCCGCAAGACCGTAAAGACGGGCAACGGTAATATTGGTTTCACCTTTTTCGTACTTCTGAATCTGCTGAAAAGAAACGTCAATCCTTTCGGCCAGATCTATCTGGGTTAAACCCCTTTCTTTACGTAAATGCTTTAATTTATTTCCAAAAATATTCTTCTTCATTATGCTGGTAATTACTGCATATTTGGTAAAAGGATTCTACTAACCTGGAATAGAAAGTTGCATGTATATCTATTCTATCACAAGTTGCAGAATCCCTGGAAGAATCAATGACATAGAAATTACCGAATGCCCTATAAAATTGAAAATTTTAGTTGCGTTTATATAGGTTTTTAAAATAATTCATATTAGAAGCGGTGGTTCTCAATATAAAAACCTACAGTAACGCTAAAACCGCCGGGAGATTAAGGGGGGAGGCAGACATGCGTATAGGTGAATTTCTGATAAAAAACGGTGTTATCACTGAGGAAAATTTGACAATAGCTCTTGCAAAACAAAAAAAACTCGAACCAAACAAACAAATAGGCGAAATCCTGGTAGAACTCGGCATGGTCTCCATGGATACACTGATTAGATATCTCGAAATTCAAAGAGAAAATGGAAAAAGCAAAGACAGCTTTCCCCCTATGGAAAAATAATCTCTGTCTTTTCGTTCAAAAGAGTTAGATCTATGACCGCTTTATCCTCGCCCCGAGACCCTTAAGTCGGTCAATAAGATTCTCATAACCCCGTTCTATCTGATAAACATTCTGAATAACGCTCTGTCCCTCTGCAGAAAGAGCAGCAATTACCATTGCCATTCCTGCACGTACATCCGGCGAGACAAGATCCGATCCCTTCAGTCTTGAAGCCCCGCTAATAACCACCCTGTGGGGATCACAGAGAATTATTTTTGCTCCCATACCGATCAACTTATCAACAAAAAACATCCTTGATTCAAACATTTTTTCATGAACCAATATTGTCCCCTCAACCTGAGTTGCAACAACAATAATAATACTGGTCAAATCAGGCGGGAATCCGGGCCAAGGAGCATCATCAATTTTTGGAATCATTCCCCCCAGATCGGGAACAACCTTCAACTCCTGTCCCTGCCGCACCAGTATGGAATTCCCGCTTACTTCCCAGTGAATGCCAAGCTTTCCAAAGGCAATCCGTGTCATCCTTAGATTTTGGGGTTCGGCATTTTCTATTTCTATCTCGCCGCCTGTAACTGCTGCAAGACCTATGAACGATCCCACTTCCATGTAGTCGGAACCTATTGCATACTCGGTTCCCCCAAGTTTTTTTACACCCTTTATCTGCAATATATTTGAACCTATTCCGGTTATTTGTGCCCCCATCGAATTAAGCATTCTGCATAGATCCTGTACATGGGGTTCCGAGGCCGCATTCTGTATCACGGTTTTTCCTTCTGCCAGTACAGAGGCCATTATAGCGTTTTCTGTTGCTGTAACAGAAGCCTCATCGAGAAAGAGATTAACCCCCACAAGCTTGTTTGCCGATAACCTGAAAACCCCGTCTATCTCGACCCGCGCTCCAAGCTCCGAAAAAGCAAGAAAATGGGTATCAAGTCTACGCCTTCCAATTACATCTCCACCCGGGGGAGGCAAAACTACCCGTCCCGTTCTTGCGAGGAGAGGCCCCGCGAAAAGAATAGAAGCCCTTATATTCTTTGCCTTGTCAACAGGGATTTCCGATACAGAGAGATCCTTTA
>CAZEKV010000114.1:0-7560 GCA_964512945.1 uncultured Spirochaetales bacterium
CTCCATATGTTCTTTTAGATATAATTGAATATCCAGCAATTCTTTGTCTGACAGACAGCCCTTTTTCCGTCCGGTGAAATTCCTTCTAAAACAATGGCGGCAGTAAACCGCGCAATCATCCGTTGCAAGAATAAGAACACGGTCTTTATATCTATGTATGAGCCTCGGAGAGGGCATATATTTTTTCTCTCCAAGGGGATCGGATAATTCATATTTTTTAACAGAAAATTCCCTGCTGCTGGGGATGAATTGTTTTCGAACGGGATCGCTGTTTTCTTTGCCCGCTATAGAGAGGTAGTGGCGGGTCACCCCCAGGGGCAGACAGTTTTTTTCCCCTGAAAGTAAGAAAAAATCCCTTTCTTCTTCTGTCAGATTAAAAAAAAGTTCCAGATCTTCCCTTCTCACTATCCTGTTTCTTAACTGTTCGATCCAGCTTTCCCCTCGCATAGACTATTTTTAACATATGTTTGCAGAAGCAGTAAGATATAAGCTATTAATTTCGAATTTTTATTACGATTTTCATGAGAATCGAAAAGGATTCTGAATTTCAATTAAAGCCGATAGTCCGTAAGTCTTTATGAAAAGATGGATCAAAGACTTAAAGCATCCAGCGCTGCTTTTAATTTTTCCTGTTTACATGGTTTTTGCAATATACGATAATTCAACCCGGGGAGCATAGTTTTTATTTCTTTGATTAATTCAGGATCCTCTCCAAGCCCCGTAAGAAAAATAACTGAAGCCTTTCTGTTGATTTTAAAAATTTCGCGGGCTGCTTCAAGTCCTGTCATGACGGGCATTGTATAGTCCATTGTAACAATATTCGGTTTATGGCGTTTATATGCCTCGACCCCTTCCCGCCCATTCCAGGAAAAATCAACCACACGAAAGCCTGATTCTGTAAAGAATGCAGCGAGATAGTAATGAACAAAGAGTGAATCATCAACGATCAAAACAGTTTTCCCTTCGGGATTCATTTCCTTAAAAGCATATAATTTCTTTATAAAATCATCCCCTTTTTTTTCTTCTCTCTCCTTTCTGAGATGATCCAGGAGATTCGCAAAAACTATGGAATCGACATCGTAATTCTTGTTCTTCATCTCGTAGACCGCCATGGATCGGATAACCTGTGCCTTTTTATACAAAGCATCCGGTGACACCATAAACCAGTCAACCAGCTTATGAAATTCTTTATCAATATTGTCTATTTTAAAAGCCGGGAATTTTATTCTAAAAACCGAACCCCCTTCAGGATTATCGAAGACAATCAACGAGCCTCCTTCTTTTTTAATAATATTCCGGGTTATCCATAAACCCCTCCCTGATCCCCTGATTTTTTCAGCCTCCTTTCTTCTATAGTGCCTGGTGAAAATTTTTTCTTTCTCTTCATCGGGAATTCCTTCTCCGAAATCAATAATATCAACAAGGATCTCTTCTCCTTCGCGAAAAAGCTTGATAATGACAACTTTTTCATCTCCGGAATATTTTAATCCATTTTCAACCAGATTTATGATCGCATTTTTTATTAACGAAGAGGTTTCAACAAAAAGAAAATAACGGCGGGAATGGATGAATTTTATTCTTTTGGAGTTTGATAGTGAGATCCTGTCCTGTGTTAATTTCAGATTCTCTATTACACTAACAAGAGATCTAATTCTTTTCTTTGACCCAAGATAACCAACAGCCTCCATCGTACCTTGAAAGAGCTCATCGACACATTCTTGCAGCAAACTCCGTATTTCTTTATCACGAATCTGCTTAAGGAGACTGAAAATATTGAAAAACAGATTTCTTGAATCATGAGAAAGGATATCGAGGATGGTTTCGAGAATTGTATTCTTTTCGTTTAATATGGATTCAGAGTCAATATATTTCTTAATCAGGTTTTCATGATCGGTTTTTAATTGTATCCTTTTAAAAACTTTATGCAATGTTATGAGTAATGACTTGTTATCTACAGGGCTGTTGACAACATCATAAGCCCCTGCTTCAAGGAGGTTTTTGATAAAGTTAGTATCATATTTTTTTGTAACAAAAATGATTGTTAGCTCATCTCCAAAATTTTCTTTTAAGTCCAGCAAAAAACTTGCGGGGCTTCCCTGGAGATATAAACCATTTACAAAAACCGCATTCGCCTCGAATTTGACAATATCTTCTGATATATTATCGATACTCTTTCTGTATTTGTAGATTACTTTTCTGCCATTGAAAGATTTCGGCAGCTCCGGTATCTGAATGTCAAAATAAATGAGTATTTTAATATTATCAAATCTACACATTCCTATACTGAACTTAATTCATTCATATACCTAATGCAAGATTATTTTTCCCGAAAATAGACATCATGGCCGATTCCGGAAAAATCATCCCCTTCATCCTGTGTTATCAATATAATCCGCTTTATCCCGAAATTGATCCCGGATCCTGGAACAAATGCTCTAAAATATCTTCTGGTGGAGTAATCAGCAATTCCAAAATATTTTTTATTACCCTGCCTGCAACTTGAACTTTTGAAAGTAAGTTTATAACATTCAATCAATGAAAACCTATGATGAAATCAATGAAAAAATACTATCAAAAAAGGCTGTTGTTCTAACAGCTGATGAAATAATCTCTTATGTAGAAAAAAAGGGGATTGAAAGGGCGGCAAAGGAAGTTGATGTAGTAACAACGGCTACCTTCGGGCCCATGTGTTCTTCGGGATGTTTTATCAATTTCGGCCATAGCAAACCAAAAATACGCATAAGCGAGGCATGGATCGACGATGTACTCGTCTACAGCGGGATAGGAGCTGTGGATATCTACCTTGGAGCCACCCAGCTAAGGCATAATGACCCGGCAAATATGTACTATCCCGGGGAATTCCGTTACGGGGGGGGGCATGTTATCGAAAAGATTGTTGCTGGTGAAAAGGTCCAGCTTTTCGGGTTATCCTACGGAACAGATGATTATCCCCTGAGGGAAATAAGAACCTGGTTTACAATCGATGATCTCAATCAGGCAATTATGGTTAATCCCAGAAATTGCTATCAAAATTACAATATCGCAATTAATTGTTCGAAAAAACCCATATACACATATTTTGGATACCTGAAACCCGACAAGAAAAATCTTGTGTACTGCTCTGCCGGGCAGTTATCACCTTTGCTGAACGATCCATATTATGAAACAATAGGTGTCGGCTCAAGGGTATGGCTGGCTGGAGCCCAGGGCCATGTTTATTCTGAAGGCACCCAGCATTCCCCTGTCTGCGATCGTGGAGATAACGGGGTTCCAAAAACGGGGGCGGGGACACTTGCCATTACGGCAGACATGAAGAAAATGAAAAAAGAATACGTAAGGGGAGTCAGTTTTAAGGGTTACGGGGTTTCACTCGCCCTGGGAATCGGAATACCCATACCCATCCTGAACGAAGAAATACTCAAAAGGACAACAGTTAGAGACTGCGAACTCTACGCCCCCCTTGTCGATTATTCTTCCGATTATCCCAACAGAACGGGAAAAATAATCACCCATCTTAATTATTCCGAACTCAAAACAGGGAGTGTCGAGGTTCAGGGTAAGAAAGTAAAGGTTGGATCAATTTCTTCTTATTCCAGAGCCCTTGAGATAGCAGGCATTCTGAAAGAAGAGATAAGAGACGGAAAATTCCTTCTGTCTGAAATGATCTCCCGTCTCCCCCTCGAACAGAAAGCCGGAACTCTCAGATACAGGAACAAATAGAATGACAACAAAAAAATTGCTGCTTTTTTTTCCAGAATGCGAAACAGAACGATCTATTGTTTACAAACTTGTAAAAGAATACAACCTTATTGTCAATATTTTCAGGGCAAAGGTTACCCCGGAGGAAGAGGGCTACCTTGTTCTTGATGTCTCAGGGAAGGAATCAAATATTCAGAATGCCATAAAGTATATAAAAACCCTGAATGTCAAGGTAAATGAAAAGGATAAGGGCATGATATGGGATAGCAGCAAATGTTCGGGCTGCGGTAATTGTATTCCCCACTGCCCGACAGGGGCATTGTACATAGCGAATCGGGAAACTATGAGAGTAGATTTTAAGAGCAGTCTTTGCGTTGAATGTCTCAGATGTATTGATATATGCCCATACAAGGCATGTTCGTCACTTTTTTGAAAGGAATATTAGATGAGGGATTTCCAGACTTTTTCCTGCAAAAACGCGAAATTCCGTATATCTTCCCCTGCGGCGAATATAATAATCGATGAGATTGTACACCAAAGAGAAATTCTGGACAACTACATAAAAAATAATCCTAATTTCCTCACCTCGCTGAAACCCCTTGAAATAGAAAAAAATGCTCCCGAGATTGTACAGAGGATGGATGAAGCCTCCCGGAAAACAGGAGTGGGGCCAATGGCTGCGGTAGCGGGTGTTTTTGCACAGATATCAGCCGAAAAAGCCCTCAAAACCGGCTGCAAGGAAGCGATTGTTGAAAATGGGGGTGATATTTATATCCTTTCCAGAAAGACAGTCTATGTCGGACTGTATCCGGGAGGGGGAAGAGTATCAAAGAAACTGGCTTTTAGAATTCCTGCAGATAAAATGCCCATTTCCGTTTGCTCTTCGTCAGGCATAATGGGGCATTCAATAAGTTTCGGTAACTGTGATCTTGCAACGGTTTTTTCCTCATTCTCGGCTCTGGGGGATGCTGCTGCAACACTCGCCTGCAACCTTACAAAAAAGAGCGGGGATATTAACAGGGTAATGGAACACATAATGTCAATAAAAGGAATAGACGGGATTCTTCTCGTTATCAACGATAAAATTGGAATAATGGGAGAAATCCCCGAGCTTGTAGAACAAAAAGACCCGGATATATCGAACAAAATCACACACGACAACTCATGGGAAACATTTCTTAAATAAGAAATACCTACCGGGGGAAACGGGCTATTTCTTTCCCTTTGCCTTCTGGTAACTATCAAACAGAAGGTTTATGTTATCCGCCAGACTCTGAAATTCATCCTTCTTTCTTAATTTAATCCTTTTTCCCAGCTCCCCGCCAAGGACCATACGGATATCCGCATTCATTCTATAAACGGGTCCTGCCATCTTGTGAGAATAGAAAATACCCATGACAGAAAGTACTATCATAATTACCAGATTATTCCAGAGTATCACAGGTAAGACTATCTCCCATCGCTTTACAGGATCCAGCTGAACCGAGGTTGTCCCCTGCTCTTGCGTCAGATTCCCCTCTTCATCAGGGCGGTAGACCGGCTTCCAATCATCCCCGATCTTCCCATCCAGAGCATATCTGGGGTTCCCCTCAGAATCAACAAACAACTTTACCTGTTTCTCAACAATAATATTCTCTTTAAAAACATTATCCCCGAACGTGGCAGAGAAAAGGTAATACAAAACTATACATCCCGAAAAGAAAACCAGCGCCAGCAGTATCGAAAAGAGAAATTTTGATATTAACTTATACTGAAAACTTTTATCTACTACGTATGTTTTTCTCTTTATATAATCATTTCCCATATTTCTCTTCCTTTTGAGTATTTCCTACATACATTTTCTAATACAAAAGAATAAATTTCAAGCAATTTTTTATATTATCAGCAAAACGGTTTATTATCTTAATTCAGATAATTTAATCGGATTCGGATTATCATCCTCACCCTGAATTTTTGAATACTCTTTCAGGAGATCTCTGGCTTTGCCGGATAATCTCACAGGAATTCTGACCAGAATTTTTATATACATATCGCCGCGTTTATTAGAATTATGAAGATATGGGATACCCTCGTTTTTCAATCGGAGGATTTTACCATTCTGGGAACCCGGAGGAACCCTCAGTTTTATCTTTTTATCGTCAAGGGTTTTTACATATATCTCCGAGCCAAGAGCCGCCTGGGATATTGAAATAGGAATTACACAATAAACATCCGCAGAGTCTCTTTCAAAAAAATCATGGGGCTTAACATTCAGGTAAACATAGAGATCTCCAGGCTTCCCACCATTGGGTCCTGAATCACCCTGACCCGGGATATTAATCCGCTTGCCGGACTCAATACCAGGAGGTATGGAAACCTTTATCTTCTGGTTTTTTTTCTCAAGACCCGACCCGCGGCATTTTGTACATGGGTTCTCTATTATGTATCCCTCACCCCCACAGGTGTGGCAGGGAGATGCTATTGAAAAAAAACCGGAACTTCTCCTGACCTGACCGCTCCCCCCGCAGGTTGGACAGAGCTTTTTTCCCCCGCCGCTCTCGGAACCAGTTCCCGAACACTGGGAACAGGGATGATGCTTTGTATAGGAAATTTCAATTTTTCTTCCAAAAACAGCGTCTTTAAAGGATATTGAGAGATCGTACCTTAGATCAGCTCCCCCTCTCCGCCCTCCCTGAGAAGAGCGGCTTCTGCCGCCGCCTCCAAAAAAAGAATCAAATATTCCGGAAAAATCGCCAAAGATATCCTCAAAATCCCTGAAAACCGAAGAAAAATCATGGGTGCCACCGCTCACGCCTTCAACACCGGCAAAACCAAAGCGGTCGTAGGCCTGGCGTTTTTTATCATCACTAAGAACCTCATAGGCCAGTGTCGCTTCCTTAAATTTTTCTTCCGCTTCTTTGTTCCCCGCGTTTTTATCCGGATGGTACTTTATTGCTAATTTTCTGTACGCCTTTTTTATCTCATCCCTGCTGCAGCCCTTGCTGAGACCGAGAACTTCGTAATAATCTCTTTTTGCCAAACCGTACTATCTATCTCCCGATATAATTTATTTCTTAGAACTATCGTCATCGTCAACCACTTCATAGTCAACATCTTCTACATTATTGTCTTTCTGGGTCTTATCCGGGCGGCTGGATCCATCCGATCCCGAATCTCCGGATCCTGCCGGATCCTGTCCCGGAGCATTTCCTGGAGAGGGATCGCCCTGAGTCCCTGCGGCTGAATTCTTATAGACTTCTTCGGCAAGTTTATACGAAACCTGTTTTAGTTCTTCCAGCTTTTTCTTTATATTTTCCGTGTCTCCCGATTCCATAACACCCTTTAAGGCAGTAAGAGCCTCCTGAATTTTATTCTTATCCTCATCAGAAATCTTGTCCCCGTATTCTTTCAAGGATTTATCTGTAGAATAAATCATGGAATCGGCTTCATTTTTGACTTCCACCTGCTCCCTGACTTTTTTATCCTCAGCGGCATGAGATTTGGCCTCATTGACCATTTTATCAATCTCGCTCTCCGATAAACCCGATGAAGATTCAATTCTGATCTTCTGTTCCTTCCCGGTACCAAGATCCTTGGCCGATACATGGACAATCCCATTGGCATCAATATCGAAGGTCACTTCGATCTGGGGTACACCCCTCGCCGCCGATGGTATTCCAACAAGGTCAAAGCGCCCAAGGGTTCTATTCTGAGTCGACATTTCACGTTCACCCTGGAGGACATGTATCGAAACCGCAGTCTGATTGTCAGCAGCAGTTGAGAAAATCTGGCTCTTGCTTGTTGGAATAGTTGTATTCCTCTCTATAAGTTTTGTAAAAACTCCCCCAAGGGTTTCAATTCCAAGGGAAAGAGGGGTAACAT
>CAZEKV010000115.1:0-7497 GCA_964512945.1 uncultured Spirochaetales bacterium
GCAAAATTACGCCAGGGGAAGACCGGCTATGGATCAAGGATCCTTTGGGGCAGACACTGACTTAGCTAATTCGATCCCCCCTGTGAACTCTGCAGACCATAATCTGAATCCGGGATCATCGGGACATAGGGGAAGGCTTTCTGTTGATCCGGTTGAGAGTAATATTTCTGCCGACATAAACATAAACTCATCTCCTGAGAATATCAGCATACAAATTCCCGAAATCAGGGCTGAAGCGGCTGTAATTAAAACGGATAAAGTTGTCATAGATGCTCCTTCCGTCGAGATGCCTGAAGTTTCTGATGATGAGGGAAGAGAGAGCTTTTTTGAAGAAGAAGCGGAGGACATTTACGGATCTGATTCTGAATTGGATGATGGCGAGAAAGAGAACAATGAGATTGATGATTTATTTGACAATACCGATTACTCTATGGATAATGGAGAGGACGGAGGGCTTATCGTTCCATCTGAGGAAGAGGAAGAATTAGATGAATTCGATAAAGATAAACCCGATAAAGATAAAACTAACTTAGACAGCGGGCAGTCTGTGTCTGTTGAGGATGACAAACCCCACAGCCTCGGAGAAACCCTGGAGATGCTGGATTATCTAAAATCACTTACTGATTTTCTTCCTGAGGAAAAGAAGAATGACTTTTTAAATAGTGAAATATCCGATAAAATTGAGTTTCTGGGATCGAAGATCAGATCTGAAAAGAAGATCCCCCCGGTGAGTGAAGAGGGTTCATCTGATGGGGATAATCCTTCTTTTGGGGTTAGGACATCGAAACTAAAAAAAGTTTTAATCTTTTTAAAAGATCTATCTGGATATCTTCCCGATAAAGATGTTAGGTTTAGAATTACTGAGAAGATTACGAATTTGTTAAGAAAGATAAGGAAGCCGAAAGATGGAAAAAGATAAGCATTTATTAAAAATTAAGTCTTATATTCAAAAAATGCCGAGTCTGCCTACCACGGTGACAAAGATAATGGAGCTTTGCAATGATCCCCATACATCCCCTGCGGATCTGAACCACGTTATATCTCTTGACCCCGTACTAATGGGAAAGGTTATGAAGTTAATCAACTCTGCATACTATGGTCTAAATCAGGAGGTCACCTCTCTTGTAAGAGCGATTATTATGCTTGGGATAAACACGGTGAAGAATTTGTCTTTGAGTACTGCTGTTCTTGGAACCCTGAAATCGGCGGGGGATTCGGATGCAATAAACATGGATGGATTCTGGAGGCATTCATTATGCGTCGGGGTTACTTCAAAATTAATTGCAAAACACAGGGGTGTGGATCAAAAACGCCTTGAGGAATATTTTGTTGCAGGTCTTTTACACGATATTGGAAAAATTCCCTTAAACAATGTTATATCGAAGGACTATCTAATGGCTGTGAGCTATTCAGACAGAAAACATTGTTCTCTGTTCGCTGCCGAGAACGATGTAATTTCATTAAATCATATGGATGTAGGTAAAATGATAGTTGATAACTGGAATCTCGGATATGAAATAAAAGATCCGGTATCTTTTCATCATGATATACTGTCATACAATGGTGAGAATGTTGATATTCTGTATACTGTTGTTGTCTCAAATTATTTTGCCAATTTTTTTGAGCTTGGTTATTCAGGCGACCGCTTCCCCGAGAAAGTGGATAATTCCGTCTGGAAACATCTGGATATAGATATGGACTACCTGGAAGAGATCGAAGAAAGGGTGAACGGTGAAATTGAGAATGCACAAATTTTTCTCAGGATGGTTTGATCCATGAAGGTGAAATTATGGGGTGTAAGGGGTTCGATACCCTGCCCCGGGCCTGAGACGGTTAAATACGGGGGTAATACCGCCTGTATTGAGATACGTTTTGATAATGACAGATTGATAATAATTGATGCCGGATCAGGAATTAGAAACCTCGGCAATTATATGATGCAGCATGATTTACCAAAAGGCCCCATGAAAACCGAGATATTCATGACTCACACCCACTGGGATCATATAATGGGATTTCCCTTTTTTACACCCATATACATTCCAGGTACTAAATTAGAGATATACGGTCCTGTTACCTATGAAGATGAGGGTCTTGATACAATAATGGGCGGGCAGTTAAGGTACAGATATTTTCCGATAACACAGGCCGAACTGTCTGCTGATATCAGATATCATCAGCTTAAGGAATGTGTTATGGATCTGGGGGACGGGATAAAACTTACAACAAAATACCTGAATCATCCCATTTTATGTCTTGGCTACAGGTTTGAACACAAGGGGAAGATCTTTTGTACTGCATATGACACGGAACCTTTCAGGAATTTATTCCCCACAGATCCGGATGCCCCGGGATATGATGAGTCGGCTGCTCTTGAGGGAGAAGAAATTGCCGGGGAAGAAAATCAGAAAATTCGAAATTTTTTTAAAGGGGCAGATTTACTTATTCATGACTCCCAGTATACCCAGAAGGAGTACCTTCCTGCCAAATTGGGATGGGGACATAGTTCCTTCGAGCATACTATAAATACCGCCCACAAGGCCGGGGTAAAAAAACTTTTACTCTTCCATCATGATATTATGCGGACGGACAGTCAGCTACACGCCCTGGAAAGTTTTTTTTCAAGAAAGACAAAAGGAAAAACTCCGATGGAAATTGCAATGGCAAAAGAAGGGATGGAGATAGTACTCTGAAAACACCGGATTATTCTGCAGGCTTTTCAGCCTGACAGTTCGGAGATCTTTCGCTTTTGAAGTCTGACCATTTCTTTGCGGTTATCCTGCAGCTTTCGTATCAGCATTTTGATTTCAGGTGAGTTGTACAGCCCTGTTTCTTCCGTATAGCCTTCTGCCTCGCGTTTCCAGCAAAGGGATTCCAGCTCTTTACGCAGTTTCTTTTCGTTTATGAGAAAATGCTGTATGTTTTTTTTCGATTCATAAGTCATAATGCCCACCCTGATAATTCTATGTTTATTTTCAGGCAATGTAAAGAGGCTGTTTTAATATTTTTTTATGTTGAGCTTTTTGAAAAAAACTTTCTGTTCTTTTTCGTTTAATATCTGCGGTTTGTTTTTTATAAGGGCTTCCAGATTTTTGATTTCTTTTCTGGAAAAACGTACACTGAAGATTATATGTTCTTCAAAGGCCTCGCATGCAACGGGACAAACGGTTTTAATAATTTCAAAAATAATTGCGGCGTAATCCCTGATTTCCTTCTGGGCATGGGGATCCATCCTCAGACGCAGGAAGTGAAAAAGATTGTGGAGATCCATCTGCCAGTACCATTCAGTGTACATGCTTAAGGGTAGGTTTATCCTTGCTAGTTCCCGGGCTATATCACTGTCTATTATTTTCTCGTATTCGCAGTATGTTCTATTCTGACCCTCTTTTAAAGTTTGGATGAGTTCGTTTTTTAGATTTTCAGGAACCGGTTCTGCTGAGCGTCCCTGTTTGTTGTCACTGCTCTGGAATCCTATATCATTTTCCCCCGGGAGATAGAATTCTTTTTTCATAATACTGTATCTTCCCGAGATTTCATTCAAACGGGCGGTCCTATGCCTGATCCATTGCCTTGCTACAAAAATCGGGAGCTTGATATGAAAAGTAAATACAACCTGTTCGAAGGGGGAGGTGTGTTCGTTTCTAAGCAGATAATTAATCAGAGCTTTATCCTGGCGGAATGATTTTGTCCCGGATCCATACGACACCCTCGCAGCCTGAACAATCCGGTTGTCGTTTCCCATATAATCAACAAGGCGTACAAATCCTTTATCGAGCACGGGGAATTCCTTATCCAGGATTTTTTCTGCTTCATCCGATATGTTGTGAGCCATAGAGTCGTAATATAATACAGGGATTAATTTTCATCAAGTGGTCTGGATTTGATATCCATGTTTAGATTTGTTACGAGCTTTGACAAATAAAGAGGAGTAGAATAGTATCTATCCTATGTTTAAGCCAAAGACCTATTATTATCTTATTGATTCATTAAATGACCGTACTGCTGATATTCTGAAAAAGGCATTGGCAACTGTCAGCTCTATAGTCGGTGTCAATATTGATGTCTCAAGCGGAATAATGATAATTAAAGCGGGCAAAGATGTTGAGGTCAATGTTAAAGCCGCCTGTAATGCTGCCGGAACTACTTTGAGAACAAAATTAAAGAAGAAAGATTTATATTAGAGGGGTGTTTTGGAAATTATCGATTTTCATACCCATGCATTTCCCGATGGTCTGGCAGAGCGGGCTGTTGCGGGACTCCAGTCTGCGGGGAATATGAAACCCTGTCTTGACGGCAGGATTTCTTCCTTACTGGCCTCGATGGATAATAGCGGAATTGCTTCTTCTGTTATTTGTTCGATTGCTACAAAACCAGATCAATTTCACTCTATACTGAACTGGTCAAAACAAATTGTTTCGAAAAGAATAGTACCCTTTTTATCTGTTCATCCTGAGGATGAGAAAAGGATAGAGCATATAAGGATGATCAAAAAGAATGGATTTAAGGGGATTAAGCTTCATCCATACTATCAGAATTTCTATATTGATGATGAAAAGATGTTCCCGGTGTATGAGGAGATTGAAAAAAGTGGTTTGATTCTTCTGTTTCATGCCGGTTATGATATTGCTTTTGGCAAGAGCGGGAAGGGGAGTCCAGAGAGGATAGTACGCATAAAAACATGTTTCCCCTCTATTAAAATTGTTGCTGCTCATCTGGGTGGATGGCAGGACTGGCACGAGGCTTCGAAGTATATTATCGGGAAAGATATATATGTTGATTTATCCATCTCGACGGATACGTCATTAAATCCCGATGCAAGGAAGATGATTCTTTCTCATCCCCCTGATAGACTACTTTTTGGAACGGATTCTCCCTGGGCTGGGCAGGACAGAGCACTTGAGGAGGTAAGATCCTTTTCTTTCGACAGGGATTTATATGAAAACCTTCTGTCAAAAAATGCTCTTGAATTACTTGCCTGAGGCTTATTTGTCGGGTTTGATTTTCATAAAGAACAAATCGCCGTCTACCTGGCTGCCATTGGTTTTCCAGTTTTTCATTGCTGCATCCTGGTATTCAATATTTACATCCGGAGAAATAGCCTCGTAGATCCCGCCGTTTCTGGAGCCATCTACCAGTCCTGCTTTGGTCAGAACGGTTAGGGTTGTAGACGCTGTAATATCATCCGATGTCGGTTGATAGTCTTCCAGTACTCCGGGGAGATCGTACCAGAAACCGTAATATCTGAAATAGTTGTTGTTTCCGGTATAAACCTGGCCGTACAGGTAGAGTTCGTTATTTACAACGGCAATTCCTTTCAGATGATGTTCACAGGCTTCCTTCGGACCCGTGCCGGAATAGTGGACTGCTGCCCATTCCAGGGAGAGATCGGAACTGTTCAGTTTCATCAGCATTCCGTCACCCAGTCCCGTATCAAGACCTCTAATCCCTATCTTCCCCCCGACATAGATATTGTTTCCTGCAACGGCAACTACTTTTGTGTTGTTTTTTCCGCCTGCGGTTCCCGGGAAGGTTTTACCGATCACGGTTTTTCCGTCACCGGTTATTTTTATTACGGAAAAATAGGTTGCTGCACCCCGTCTATCGGCGGAGAGGTAAATATCGCCGGCAGTGTCAACATCGATGGAGTTGAAGTTTGATCCCGTACCCATGTGGAATTTTTTTGCCCACTCCAGTTTTGGCTTTGAATCGGCATTTCCGATTTTACATACAAATGCGGAACCGCTATTCTCACCCTGCCAGCCGGCGACAAAGAGGCTGCCGGTTGAGTCGGTTTTAAGAGTGTATCCCCGATCTTTGTAGTGATTTCCATTGGGGTTGATAATAATGCTCCATTTCTGTCTGCCATTCTCGGCAGACAGGGCGGTGACAAAGATTCCTTGAGTAGATGTGGAGTAATCGTATCCCCCGCCGGTTATATATACCCTCCCGTTTTTTACATCCACGGCGTAGGGTTCCGAGGAGTCGCTGTATCTTGTTCTGTCTGTATTGGTGAACCAGTATTTTCGCCATATTTTCGAGCCGTTTTCAGGATCAATTTTCATTATCAGGGATAGATAAGCGTTGTTTGATCCATTCCCGACGGCTCCTGTAATGTAAATAAAGCCATCTTTATCGATGCAGATGGCTCCGGCACTTCCCCCGGTTTCATCATTCTGTCCCGGATCGGGAAAACGCTCATTATATCTGGAGTGGTAGACCATCTTCCATCCCGGGCTGCCGTCGGCATTGATTTTCCCTATAAAAATATCATAATACCAGGTATCCGAAGAGATATGTTTCCCGTTGCCACAGAAGTAGATATTGCCCGCTTTATCGACGGCCATTCCCCCGGGGCACTCATCCTGATTTTTCTTATATCCCCCCCAGAGGGTATACATCTTCATACTTCCGTGAGTGAACAACTTAAATTCCTGGGGCCTTCCCCTTCCCTTTACTGTAAACGGGAATTCTTTGTTTCCATCATAGAGGATATTTACTACTGCTTCTCTGCTGCCTCCCGAGAGGGGACAGAAGTTTAGTTGAAAATCGAGAGATTCCCCTGCAGCCAGGGGTTTATTGTGAACTTTTAGGGTTTTTTTTTCCCATAGATTAAGACCCGAATCCATAGAATTTACGCTAAAGTCGGGATCGCCCCTAATTTCGATCCTGTTGATAACAATGTCTTTTCCCGAATTCGTTATTGTAATAATCCGGTATTCGGGGCTGGAAATAAGATGCACTCCCTGAAAACCGATGGGTGTGATAGTCCCGCCGTTGTTTACGGCAGTATTATCGCAGGTTCTGACTGTCAGCTGGGCGGCAGCCGTCGCCGGAACAAACATAAGTACAGCTGCAATACACATCATAATTAAAAATGAAGCAGTTTGGTTTTTTTTCATAGAATACGGCTCCCGAAAAACAAAATTCTTACAAGATGAATAATAGTAAAAATTATATTTTTAGCAACAAAATTCATCAGAAAACGGTTGTTTGAAGGGGAAAAGTAGGAGTACAGGACAGAGGAAAGGTAATCCGCCGCCTGTAATAATCACATTTTTCATTTTATGTTGATTCTTTTAAAGTCTTGAGGAATTTGCTCCCTCCGAATGGGGAGCTCTGGAAAGATTTTTCGACTCCTCTTTCAGGGCGGTATCAATGATGTAGTCGCAGATGTCTTCAACAAAATAGGTTCCGTAGCCGGTTAGCCTTATGTGGTTGTTGTTGATTTCAATACAGTTCAATTTTTCAAGTTTTTTGATTATTGGTTTAAAGATAGTTATTGGGTCTTTATTAAAACGCTTTTTAAACTCTGAAATATCAAGTCCTTCCCTTAGTTGAAGCCGCAGGTGGAGAGATCGGTACATCTGCTCTTTTGTATTAAGGAAAATATATCTTCCGATGGGGAGAAACCCCCTGTTTATTGAATTGATATAGGTTTCGACTTCTTCGTGTTTGTCAAAACACAGGGTTTTTGTGTAGGATCTGGCCCTTGATCCG
>CAZEKV010000116.1:0-7451 GCA_964512945.1 uncultured Spirochaetales bacterium
GCTATCTTTTTTAAGAATGCGAAAACAAGATTTTGTTGGTGCAACAAAATGGTTGGATAAAATTAAAAATCCAGAATCTGCTTTAATAACCAAACAACAAGGGTATTATAATTTTTTAAAAAGCGTTGATATTACTGTTTTTTTAAAATATGGTTTATGGGGGTGGAGGTAGAGTTCTTTGGTGGTAAAAGCTGGAAACCCCTCGAGGCTGCAAAAATTGGAAATGGAAAAAAGTGTAGAAAATCTTGATTGTAAAAACATTATTGTGAAGATGAGCGAAGGAATAAACAGGTATTTGTTCAATTGTCTTGATAGTACTTTTATTGCAGGGGTTTCTAAGTACAGTCTTAACGGCAAAGCCAAAAGGATCAGGCCATTGCTGGTTTTAATGGTAATAAGCTCCTTTGGACAGGACTGGAAGAAGTATACTGCCATAGCCTCAGTAATAGAGCTTCTACATACTGCGACTCTTGTTCAGGACGATATAATGGATGAAAGCGGGTACAGGAGGGGTAAAAAGGCAAATCATCTTGTCTATGGGGATAATCTTGCAATTTTAGCGGGGGACTATCTTTTTGCTATGACAATTGAACGTATCATTAAAGAGGCCTCTGTTTTAGAATACTCTCCCATGCAAATTAATTTTATTATAAAACGTGTAATAAACACCTTGTTGAGAATAATATCGGGTCAGGCGGATGAGATATCCGCGAGAAAAAAGAATGTATCAGGAGAGAAACTGAAGGACATATTGACAAATAAAACTGCCTCTTTTTTTGGTTTATCGATGGAGCTGGGAGGGTTTCTTATAAAAAGAAGCGAAGATGAATTGAAAATACTCTACGGTGCAGGTGTGTCTCTTGGAAATGTTTTTCAGATTGCCGACGATATAATTGATCAAAAAGAAACTGATTCAACTGCCGGTAAAAATACGGGTGTAGATAAAAGAAATGGAACAAAGAATATTCTAAGTACAAAGGGCTTAAGCTATTCCCTGAAGTGGATGGGGGATGAGCTGAAAAAATACAAAGAAAAACTAAATGAGCTGGATTGTAAGAAAGAATTGCTAAATGAGATACTAACAGATATAATCTATAGTAGGCTCGACCGGACTTGCCGGAATATTATAAAAAATGGAGAAAAAAAATGAACCTATTAATTGTTTATTGTCATCCCGAGGAAAAAAGTTTTAACAAGGCGATCCTTGAGAGACTTAAAAAAGGAATTCTTAAGAATAGCTCCGGGCTTAAAATAGTAGATTTGTACAGGGATAAATTTGATCCTGTATTGAGGAATATGAAAGAGAACGACGGGAAAAAAGTAATTGTCGAGTTGAAAAAGGACGTGGCCTGGTGTGATAAACTAGTTATTGTATCCCCTATGTGGTGGGCGGGACTCCCTGCGATGCTTAAGGGTTTTTTTGACAGAATTTTTACAGAGGGTTTTGCATTCAGGTATAATCAAATGGGAATGCCCGAGGGACTGCTTTCGGTTAAGGAAGCCTTTCTTATCTCAACCTGTGATACCCCTCTTCCCCTGTTGAGGTTAACCGGGGGATGGGCGGGGTATAAGTCTGTTAGAAAGGGTATTCTGAATTTCTGCGGCATAAAAAAAGTTAGGATAAGGCTTTTTGGTTCTGTAAAGACATCCAGTGATAAAAAGAGGAAATTCTGGTTGAAGAAAGCTGAAGAGATTGGAGAAATGATATCAAAACCACTAAGTCCTGCAAGAAGGTTTTTCAAGAAGGTATTTTGTTACTATAAAGCTGCGAGATTCAGGTTGGCCTCTTTTGTTTTCGGTGGTATTATTCTTGGGGTTTCAATAGGCTGCGCTCTGACTTCTACCTTAAATATTCCAGGTTTGTTATTTGCTGTATTTATTGGATTATTCAGCCATGCTGCCGTTTCGTATTCCAACGAGGCTTCCGATACAGCTACGGATAAGAAGAATACCAACCGCACTATGTTTAACGGCGGTTCCGGTTTAATTATAGATGGAAGCGTTTCGGAAAGGGGCTGCTCTATTTTATGGAAGGTTTTTTCGCTTCTGACTCTCGTTTGTGCGGCTGCAGCGGTAATACTATTCGGGTTTCACTGGATTGTCTTTATCTGTGCTACAACAGGATTGTTCCTGGGGCTGGGTTATAGTATAAGACCTCTGAGCTTATCACGGAGAGGGCTTGGAGAGGTTGCCGCTTTTATAGCTTACGGTTTTCCCGTTATTCTTGGGGCTTTAAGCCTGCAGGTGATAGACCGGTTATTGCTAAACAGAATTCTGTCTTCTCCCATCGTTTATTTACTATCTGCGCTTGTTTCGGTAAATGTATTTTCACTTTTATCTCTTACCCAGATACCGGATTATGATGCGGATAAAGATACAGGTAAGAAGTCCATTGCCGTTCTCATTGGGAAGAGAGGGGTAATATTTCTATGCTCATTTTCCTATTTCCTGTCCCTTGTAATAATCCTGGTTTTATATCTATTAAAAATCCTGCCCCTTAACTATATTCTTGCTTCCTCTTTTTTCCCATCTCTGATGTTCGTTCTCCTTTTACTTAACAGGAATGCCTATAAAAAACCGGCAGGAGCCGGGATGCAGACACTTATGGGAATGGGGATTACAACTGCTGTTTTCTCATCCCTTATACCAGCTGCCTATTTTTTTGGTTTGTCCGCTGTCTATTGTTTTTGATTTATGCAATCAATAATGATTTTTTTGCAGTAGCATGGAAAAGTACATCCTGGGATTCTTGAGGTATAAGAAGATAATACTGATTTTCTTTATTCTTATTTCTATACTGGGAGTGGTTTCCATATCAATTTCCAGAATAGATGAGAAAATCGAAAGCGTTTTCGGTAAGGATAGTCCCGGGATTAAACAGATTCTGAATCATGCAGAGAAGTACGGGAATAATGAAATTATTTTATTGCTGTTTTCTGTCAGGAAAAAGCGGAAGAACAAATCAGTATATGATAATAGGATTATAGAAAAAATCACCACCATGATGGAGGTTTTAAAGGAGAAAAATATAAAGTGGGGTCTTACTTTCTATAATCCCCTGGTTCTGAAGGGGAAAAGGCCGGTTTTTATTTCTTCTAAGTTACTTAAAGAAAACAGAAGCGAGGTGGTACGTTTTGTAAAAAAAAATGAAAATAGCCTTTTTATCTCAAAAGACAAAGAAAAGGCAATTCTTATTATTTCATCCGGCAAAGATTCTACGGGGGAGGTAATAAAATATATTAATAAAAATAGCAACACGGATGGAGATGCTTTTAATATTGAATACATCTCCCGTGAGATGGTTTATAGGGAGCTCTATAATTATATAATAAACGCCATGTTTACACTTACTCCCATGGTCTTTTTTATTCTGCTCCTTCTATTTGCCGTATTTATGAGAAGCTTTTTTTTAGCAGTAATATCCCTTATCCCGGTCTTGATAGGCACTCTGTCGGCGTTTTCAATCATTTTTATTTCTGGTATGGATCTCAATATAATTTTAATTCTTGTTCCTGTATTTGTTTTGATACTTGGTTCGGCTGATGGATTGCATTTTACTTTGTTGTTTGAAAATTATTTAGATGAATACAGGGATATAGAGCGTGCTATGGAAAAGACTATACGGCAAATATCCACTCCTGTAATTCTTACTTCTTTGACAAGCATGGCGGGCTTTTTTTCTCTAATTGTAAACAAAATCCATTCTATAAGGCTCCTGGGACTTTATACGGCCTCGGGTTTGTTTTTTGCCGGATTAGCCTCTTTGTTTTTATTGCCTTTAATAATTGTGTACGCAGGTAGTAAAGGTTTTTTAAAACTGAAAAAGAAAAAAGAGGGGGAAATTGTTCTTAAAGTTGTTGGAATAATAAGAAGTAGCAGAATCTATATTTGTTCTGGAGCTGTAGTTTTTACGGTTTTTCTAATATTTAATATTTTTAAAATAGAAGAAAAATCAAATCCGATGATTTTTTTTAAAGAAACTGCTGATATAAAAAAAACTTACAATAGAATTAGCGACAACTTCTTTTCTCCATTTATTATGGAAACAGAATATCTTATTAAAGAAGGTGGAGAATATGAGACTGAGGTTATTGAGGATGTATTATCTTTTGAGAGAGATCTTGAAAAAGATAAGCAGGTAAAAAAAGTATATTCAATCTATGATTTTTTGAACTCCTACCTGGAAATAATAGAGGCTGATAACAAAGTAGAAATAGACAGGGGCCTAAAATACCGCTTTTTATCCAGGATGCTGGAACGAAAATTCAAGCTGGATTATTCTCCCTGGATAGAGGGTGACAGTCTAAGGATGTTTATTTTTCCCGAAAAGGACGGGATCAAAGCAGCAAGGCATCTGGATGAATTATTGATGAGAAATGATAAAAAGATTACAGGTTTCTCGAATTTTTTTTACAGTATAAGTACTTCTTTTATAAAAGATGCTGTCTTTTCTTCCTGCCTTACCTTCTTGTTGGTTTTGATACTATTAATAATCTTTATAAGAAAAACAAAGGGAATAGTACTAATCCTGTTTCCTGTTTGTTCTACAATTATTTTTACTCTGGGGTTGCTGGGTTTTACAGGCTTTTCTTTTAATCTAATGACGGTAAACATAATGGCGATTGTTGTGGGGGTTGCCGTGGATTATTCAATTCATTTATATTACTATTCTGGAGAGATGAAAGGCACAAACTTTCAGGATGGAAAAACTGCAGCCGGAGTCAAATCTGTTTTTCTGAATTCAGGCGGTATTGCTGTAGCCGTAATGCCCCTTTTGTTCTCTCAATTACTCCTTCACAGTCAGACGGCGGTTATTATAGGGAGTTCGATGCTCTACAGCGGTTTTTTTGCAGTACTGGTTTTTCTATCTTTTGTAGAGCCTGAATAGAATTTTCTCTTCCCTCTCTATTCTGATTTTCAGCAATTGAATTATTTTCGAAAAATCCGAACTGAACCGCATATCATCGGGATTTCTTTCGTGTTTTTGGAAAAATCTTATTATGATTGTTGATATTCGTTCCATCCCTCTGGTAAAATTATATGAGATCTTTTTTACTTTTTCATCATCCGAGTTGTTTAAAACAGGATACAGACGGGAATCCTCTTTTTTAAGATGTTCCATAATGAGGGTTTTTAACTCCAGCAGTAACCCTGAACGGCTTGCAGGATTGCCGGTCGAAGATTTTATTTTCGAGATCAGTTTGAATAGGGCTTTATGTTCTTCTTTTAATTCATCAATAAGCTGCAATTATTTCCTCCTGGTAAATCTAAGGGGAAAGTATTATTTTAAAGGGGGAAAGTCAAGAAAGCCGGAAAAACAATTTGATTTTTCCCCCTTTTTCCTGTAGAGTTGGGAAATGATGTCTGTTTTAATTAATTTTTTTAGCGATAAACCTCTGGTCTTTTATTTTGGGATGGCTTTGCTGTTACTTGTCGGAATTCAATTTTTTACAGCCCTGAGACGAAATAGAAAGACAGCTAAAATTCACAGGGTCGCAGGATTTATGCTGGTCGTTACAGCTCTTATTCATGCGGTTCTGGGATTTTCGCTCTACCTGTAAGTCCGGTTCTGGTTTATTTGTCTCTGAAAGATATAGAATATCACCTGTATTTTTTGACGCGGGTTTTTCCGATTTGCCACTTGAGGGTGTTCCGGTAAAAAGGCGGTGCAGCGCTTTGTCTTGATATTACATTCCAAAAAATTGTTCTATATTGAAGAACGTAGAATCTATTTTTGATTTGTATGATGAAATGGGGTCTTCTCCCGGGATTATAAATATGGACGAAAAAATTATCAAAGGTTTGAGTGTCTCAAAAGGAATCGTGGAGGGCAGAATATGCTTATTTAACGATAACCGTCATGCAGAAGTTTTTTCATATACTATCGCTATGCGGGATGTTGACGGGGAAAAGAAAAGATTCACTATGGCTGTAGCGAAGGTGATTGAAAGCCTTGATGGTATTATAAAAAATGTCGAGTTAAATATTGGTGAGCCTGAATCAAGAATTTTTCTGGCACAAAAAATGATTGCAATGGACGGAGCTCTTCGTGAAGAGGTTTTTGCCATTGTTGACAGGCGTTTGATAAATGTAGAATCTGCTCTTTCTCTTGTCCTGGAGTCGTACGAGAAAAAGATGCTTGATATCGAAGATAAGTATCTGCAATCAAGGGTAACGGATTTCCGTGAGATCAGAAAACGGTTTTTTGATGCGTTTTTTGATACTGAGGCCGGTCTCTACTGTGAGGGCCAAAAACATTGTTTGAAGGGAGACAATAGAATTGTAGTTTCCAGGGAATTGACCCCGGAGATGATAACCAGTCTTGATACTACCAGGATAAGAGCCTTTGTGACAGAGCATGGAGGTAAATCCTCCCACGCAGCGATCCTTGCGAGAGCCCGGGGGATCCCTGCTGTAAGCGGAGTAAGGGATGTACTATCCCTCATTTCCTGCGGGATGGACATAATCGTGAACGGAGATGAGGGGTTGGTTATCCTGAATCCCTCTGTAGATAGGCTCTCTGAGTACAAAAAGAGGATAAATAAGAGGGACGGAATTGACGATATCCCCGATCCGGTGGCGGGGATAAAAATAATGGCGAATATCAATACTTATAGTGATGTGCTTGAAGCACAGAGGGTAAAAGCCGAAGGGGTAGGGCTGTACCGGACGGAATTCGAATTTCTTTCTGCAGGGAGGATCCTTACAGAGGATGAACAATATGAGATATTCAGGAAGGTGATTGATGGGCTTGAGGGGAAACCTGTTTACTTTCGCCTTCTTGACATAGGCGGAGACAAGGGGGCGGATTTTTTTGATCTACCGGAGGAGGAGAATCCATCTCTTGGTTTCAGGGGCAGCCGTTTTTTGCTTGAAAGGGAAAAGCTTTTAAGGGACCATGTCAGGGCAATTGCGAGGGGGTCGCTTATTTCTCCCGTTCATATAATCTATCCCATGATAATTGATTCAGATCAATATATGAAATTAAAGACCCGGGTGCTGGAGTATATTGAGGATATATCCGGATCCAGTATTCGCCATGGGGTGATGTTCGAAGTTCCTTCGGCCTGTCTTGATGCGGAAAAAATAATGGAGCTTGCCGATTTTGCCAGTATCGGGACAAACGATTTGATTCAGTACCTTTTTGCTGTTGATAGAAACAATGAAAAAGTTGCCTATGATTATAACCCTGACCGAAGAATTTTCTGGGATCTGATAACGGATCTTAGCGAAATTGCAAAAGAAAAAGAATGCCCCCTTTCTGTCTGCGGGGAGATTGCCGGGGATCCTGTTTATGCCCCAAAATTAGGAGGGCTGGGAATTAAAATACTGAGCGTAAGTCCTATATTAATCCCCGAACTCCGCAGGTCTTTCCAGAAAATACACCGGCAAAACCAAAGATAATACTGTACATTTTTCAGAATCATCATTCTTAATTTTAAGAGTCTCTT
>CAZEKV010000117.1:0-7257 GCA_964512945.1 uncultured Spirochaetales bacterium
GCTCTCGTTAAAGAACTTAGAAAAGTATGGAAGGAGGTATTCCCTGTCAAGTTTATAGATTCCGGATTGGGGTAAAAGGATTTCGAGTAGTTCAAGAGTGTCTTTGAAGCGTTCATAGAATCCTTCATTTTTTTCATGCTCCAAGTTTTCTATTTGTTTTAATCTTTTCTCCTGCTGGTTTTTCTCGAATTCCCTTCGCAGCCTGTCGCCATAGCCCTTATAGGTCAGAATATCATCATCGGAAATTCCCAGAAAACGATATATCAGCTCCCGCTTTTCGGCACTCCCGTCTTCAGGAAGATAGAAAGCCCCGATCATGTGTAAAAGGGCAGGATATAACTGAAAAGCGTAATCATGTAAATTATCAAGAAGTCTCTCAAAAGTTTGTCCGCAATATCTAAGTTCATTTAGAATTTTATCTCTGGTAGTTTTTACCAGTTCAAATTCTTTATTAACATACTCTTCGTTTATCTCTCTGGCTCCGGCAAGTATCCCGCTGACCCGTAGAATTTCAACGTTTTCTGTTATAAGAAACAATTTATAAACCGTTTTTACCAGCCATACAAGCGAGGAGATCCTGATCATCTGCCCCTTTTTATACAAATCCTTTAAAAAATTGAGATTAATAGCCGCTTCTTTTTCGATATCCGTGAAATTCTCAAGATACGCCAGAGCAAACCCCCCTATTGTACGCTCAATCTTCAACCTTATATGATCTCTGTATTCTTTACTTTTTTCTCCCAGCAGGGTCCCCGCTATATCAGACAGGTAGTATACTGTATCAAAAAGAGAATAATTACGGGGGCTGCCGCTTACAAAGCCCGTTTCTGAAAAAAGTGAATTTAAAAAAGCCCTGCTTGAATAAAATTCTTTCTTCTTCGAAAAGACAATAAAGAGGCTCTTAATCCATTCAAGAAATCCTACTATTTTGTATTGATTAAAAAATGCCCAGCTGGTTATTTTCCGTTTCAATTTTACAGAAACACGCGGGAGGGTATCTTCAAGGCGTCTCTTATAAGGAACATTACTTAATTTAACCTCACCATCATCAACCTGGGCATCCTGGACTGAGACGGGCTTTTGATCGGGAAAAGAGCCTGTCCTGGAAGAATAACGGGGCTTTCTCCCGTCCTTTCCTATCAATCTCCCGCTGAAGCGTCTTCTTGAACTTTTTTTTTTCAGATTGAGCTTTCCAATATCCCGGAGGACCTCTTCTCTGCTCTTTTGTTTCATATAAGCTATAATAAACCAGAATTTGCAGCTTTTCAAGAATACTATTTTTTTTTTGCAAATTGCGTTTATTTACGAAAAATAGAGGGTTTTATCCATCATTCCAAAAACAAAAACAACCCTTTTTCAAAAAAAGACTAACTAATGGCATTGGAAATGAAGACTAAAAAAGGAGTTTTCTATATTGCCGCAAAATCCGATAGATATAATAATGGACAATATGAGAGAAACCATTCTAAAAACGAAAACCATTCAAAACGAACTGTTTAACGGAAAACATCCGGATAGAATCAGGTCGATTATTAATAAATCCATCTGTATAAGCTCGGGAAAGGGAGGGGTCGGAAAAACAACCACTGCTGCAAATCTCGCAATATATTATTCAAAAACCGGTAAAAGCGTAGGTCTTCTGGATCTTGATCCCCTTTCCGATATATCAACAATACTTGACATAAAAGAATCAGAAGCCATTCAGAATCAGGGGTTTTCCCCGGAGAGTAAATTTGAAGATAACAGAGTCAGGGTTTTTGAGAATCTTGATCTGATTTTTCCCTGCTCTAAGTTTAATCCGAACGATAGCACTCTCCTGCTCAAAAAAATTTACACCGAATTCAGCAGGGAAATTGACCGATATGAGGTTCTTATATTTGATATGCCGGCGGGCAATAGTTTTGACAACAATCTCTTGTTTCTTCCTTTCATGAAACTGCTTCTCCTTGTTACCAATCCCGAACCGACAGCCCACGTATCGGCGGGGGGCTACATAAAAAGTGCTCTTAATCTTGAACCCGATAAAATAATTTATCTCTGGCATAATAAATTTTCAGGATTCATAAACCCCGCATTCAATCCAAAAGATGTTGTCTACAACTACAACAAAAATGTGCCCGAAGAAATCAGACTTACCCATAAGAACGTGGAAAACATAAAAAATCATGCGTTTATTCCAAAAGATCCATCACTGGACATGCTTCACGGATACCCCTCTCCAGTTGAAAATATCCTGAGCAATATCATTGATCTTATGGAGGCAATGCAGGAATCACGCCTGAAAAAAATTTTTACAGAAAATAACCGGAAAATATATCCATTAATCGAATACTACATCAGCAGAAACAAGAATATTACCCCTGTAGATGAATATATTAATAATTTAGGAAACTATTTGAATACTTTCTTGAAAAAAAATACGGAATTAAATACAGAAAACAAGAATTTTCAGGCCTTTACAAAAGATGAGTTCCGGGAAATAAGTGATTTACTTAAAGAATTATCTGAAGACAATATCAGACAGAGTATAATTAAAGTAATAAGTATATTAAAAAGAGAAATGGAGAATATTTCCAGCTCAACAAGAATGTTTTCATCCAGAAAAGCAAATCCCGGCTTTAAAACTATTGATAGGGAAATAACAAAACTTCTTATTCTGTTATCAAAAAATGCATCTTGTTTTTCACAAACAACAAAAAATAATGCAGGTCTTTTACTTTTTTTCTTTTCCTTACTTAAACTCTTTCAGTCGGAAACTGTTACAAAACTGGTCCTTTCTTTTATTCCGGTTAAAAAAGACAGGAAAGGGGAAACCATAAGGGACAGGAACGCCCAAATACAAAATCTTATTATAAATAATGATTATAACAAAAAAAGATTCTTCCTGCTGATTAAAAAACTATATCCCGTTATTAACAAACAAATTACAACAATTGTAAAGACTTTTGGACTGCAACCACTACTTATACGGGATAAAAAGAAAAAGGTATTCAACAAGGCATATTTGAAATTTTTTACAAAATTTGTCCATGAGATGATATACAGTAGACTTGGCATAATAATAGGATTCGAATACAGGTCTGCTGCAATTGCCTTCCGGAAGGGGGCTGAAAAGCTGTTAAAACTTCTATAAATTTTGTACAGGGAGCCGTAAAATATTTTTTTCATCGCCTCTATTGACTGATTCCGGAGTTTGAAACATCATTAGACTTGTATGAGCGGTGTCCGTGAATTATTAAAAATCATAGTCAATGAACCCTTTGTCTTCATTCAATGTCATGATTTCCCCGATCATGACGCTGTAGCCTCAGCGTTTGGTCTGCATACTCTGCTGTTAAAGCAGAGTATAACATCTCGTATTATATATGCGGGCTGTCTCCAGAGGGATTCTCTGATAAGAATGATTGAAAAACTTGGGATACCGATAAAACATGTCGGAGAATATTCCATAAAAAAGAAGGATAAAATAATAATAGTCGACGGCTGCAAAGGAAATAAAAATGTAACCGATCTGGTCGGTGATGAAATTGCGATAATCGATCATCATGAATTACAGCATGGCACCCTCCCTGAGGATCTGAAATTCAGGGATATTAGAAGCCAGTACGGAGCCTGTGCATCAATAATATTCGACTACTACAAAGAGCTGGAAATTGATATTCCACACACCATCGCCTCGGCATTATTAATGGGAATCCTTATAGATACGGCTTTAATGACCAGGGGTGTGGATATAAAGGATCTTGAGGCCTATTCAACACTCTACAAACTATCGGACATCCCCTTTGTTAACAATATACTTCGAAATAAGCTTCAGGTAAAAGATCTGGATTTTTATAAAACAGCCCTTAACAGGGTTAAAATCAGCAGGGGAGTAGCTTTCTGCTATTTTGATGAAGGATGTAATCAGAATTTGCTGGGGATAATTGGGGATTTTTTTCTATCATTACAGGAAGTAGAATTTGTCTTTCTCTGTGCAAAAAATAGTGATATGATAAATTTTTCTGTTCGCAGTGAATCGGAAAAATGGAATGCCGCCTGGGTTATTCAGGAAATTCTGAAAAACGAAGGCTTTGGGGGAGGCCATTCCGATATGGCCGGGGGTATACTGGAAAAAATCAGATACTTTGATGAAAAAAAATATCACAGCCGACTACTGGAATATCTGGGAGTGAGCAAAAATAGATGATAATTTATACGGATTGTATTGTTGCGGGAGCCGGTATAGCAGGCTGTACTCTGGCAAAGAAATTAGCCGAGGCCGGCTTCAGAACTCATCTGGTTGATATTCGTTCAGCTGAAAATATTGGATCCCCCTGGGAAATTACTGTTGAAAACAGTGTTTTTGCCAGAATCGGGTTAAGAAAGCCAGAGGAATCGTTATGCCTTGAAAAGGCTGATGTTGTCAGATATTACGCAAACAATATGCAGAATTTTATCGAGATTTCCTCAGAAGAGGATGATGAGCTTACTATCCGCCATAAAGATCTTAATCTTCACCTCCTCAGGCAGGCTCTTGGTGCGGGTGCAGTTTTTCTGGGAAAACACGTTGTTACGGGCTTTTGTTTTTCAAGAGACAATGTAACCGGGATAACAGGATATTACCGTTCGTTCCTCCGCAAAGAAAAACCCTTCAAAATAAAAAGCTCCATAGTTATCGATGCCTCAGGTACTGCTGCAGTTTTAAGACGCCAGGCTCCGGGTCACTTCATGATAAAAAATATTATGAGAAAACAGGATTATTCTTTTGGGTGGCAGGAATTGAGAGAGGTCAGTACCGGGCAGATGGAAGAACTAAGGGAAAAATCGGGAATAGTTCCGGGGATGTCATACACAAGGCTTGGAAAACGCCAGGCCTATGAGGTCCTGCACTTAAGGAAAAACAATACGGCCTCCCTTATTTTTGGAGGAGCCTTTGAAAGAGAATCTACTTCTGCAAAAAGCGTCTGCGAGGAGTATTTGAAGAGAAATCCCTATTTTGGAAAGAAAATATACGGAGGGGGAAGGCTAATCCCCATAAGACGGTCAATTGATAATATGGTTGGCAACGGCTTTCTCTGCATCGGCGACTGCGCATGTCAGGTAATCCCCACCATGGGGAGCGGAGCAGCCTCCTCCATGCATGCGGCAGACATAGCCGTAAGATCAATTTGCGAGGCTTTTAACAGAAATAACCTTACCAGGGCGGGATTATGGTCATACAACCACAAATATCAAACCAAGCGGGGGGCGGTTCTTGCAAGCTATGATATCATTCGAAGGTTTATCCAATCCCTTTCGGTAAATGAGATGGATGAAATATTCAAAATGGATTTTTTCAAGAACAAAAATTTTGTAAATACAATATCCTCAAATACCATTAATTTCGATATCCTTGAGATCCTGGAAAATATTGGAAAACTCTTCGGGAATATAAAAATGATTCCCATGGGGATCCATTTTCTTCAGACATTGAGCGATTCAAAAAAGGCCGTAGCTATATATAAGAATTTCCCCGGAACCTCAAGAAAAAAAGATTTCATTGAATGGCAAAAACAAACAAATCAGTTGTTTTCTCATTACAGAACCTTCAGTTCTGATCAGAAGGATGAATTCTTCTAGAAAATTCCTCTTTTAACAACCAGTTCGTCAAAGAGTTTCTTCCGCTCTTCATTCTCCTGAAGAAAAACGAGCTTGAACTGTCCGTCTCTATGCCCCCTTTTCAGCATAATATTCTTGTAACGCTGGAAAGCATACTCTTTAAGTATATGAAGCTGCAAATGCTTAATACGATTTGAACCGCGCTTGGACTCATACTCCATGTTTATATTTCTAAGGGTTTTATCTATCTCAGAGCAAAAACCTTTCAGACTGTCATAATTATATTCTTTATCAAATTCAACATAAAGATGATAACAGGAGGTCGCAAAATCCGCGAAAGCCACATAGAATTTTGTACCCATTTTTCGTTTATTTTCGACCTCATCGAGGGCATCCATCAATTGCGTTTCATGAAGCTTCTCGCCGGTAAGGGTGGTTACCCCCTCGCCCTTTTGTATAAAAACAAACTTGGGGAATTCATTGTGAAAACCTTCGATTTTAATAATATCGTTCATATTATACCTGATCATTCCATTGGTAGCCGTTATTATTAAATAATAATACTCCCCTTCTTTAACCTCCGAGGCCGAATATACCTCTGGATCCGGATTATTTATCTCATCCTTCTTTATAAACTCGTAAAAGGCGAGATTACACGCCATAGTTGTGGCTTTTTCGCTGTTATTTAAAACTATTCCCGCACGTATCTCTGTCGCAAGAAAACCAAATTCCCTGATTACGGTTTTCTCAGGATAAAAGCCTTCAATATGTTTTAAATAAAGGCCGCTGTTAGCGGTTGTCCAGGTTGTTACCAGTGCCAGATTAGGCCAGTAATCTTTTGGAAAAAAATCATCATGTTCTTTCCTGATCTTTCTTAATTCCTCAGCCCTTTCCGGATTCGGAGATAAAAGTCCCTCAATATGTCTTCTGATTTCATCCGGTATTATTAGCTCCTTCTTAAGAGAACCCTTTTCAATATCCTCTACAAGGTCATCAAAATTATCAACAACGGTTTTATGAAGTTCAATCAGGGTACTGGGATTTCCCGTCGGCATAAATGTTATATTTTCAGGAAGAGTAAACCGCAGAAGCGTATAGTACCTGGAGTAATAGTCGCTTATCTCATAAACCCGGGGAGGAACTATTTTAACAGACTTTAAAAATTCCGGAACATTCTTATAGGCCTGACCGGAAAGAGAACCAAAAGGGGTTCCATCCTCGGTATAACCCTCGGTATCCTTCCCGACAATTGTAAGATCATAGCCATCAAGCATCCGCGGATTCTCTGCAAGCATCCGGTAAAACCATAGCTTTGTCATACCGCTGTAACATTTTCTGTAGTATTCAGGCGTTATGGGAATCCACTTCGGCTCTCTTGTTGTTCCGCTTGTTGTGGCGTAAACAATGGGTTTTTCGGGGACAATAACATTTTCTTCGCCCCTGGTCTGGCGTTTTATATAGGGTCTGAGGTCTTCATACGTACTTATCGGCACATTCTTCTGAAAATCCTCTATGGTATTTATTCCAGCAAAATTATACTTCTTCCCATATTCAGTATTTTTATAGTAATCAAGAATCTCCCTTAAAACCCTATTCTCGGTTTTCTTACAATTTTTGCTTGCTTTCTCCAGATCCCTTAATATTTTTCCGCCGGCGATTTTTAGAGCTAATTTTATT
>CAZEKV010000118.1:0-7219 GCA_964512945.1 uncultured Spirochaetales bacterium
AAGAAGGAAAGATCAAATAATCATCTGCGGAAAGGGATTCCTCGAGCCGATAGCCGACAACCTGACACGGGAGGGCAGGCGACGCAACAGAAGAGTGGAGATCATAATACTGGAGAATTAAGGCAAAGATGTTGATTCGCTGCATTCTGTTTTAATGCCTCTTGAATAAACAGGGCGGAGAAGTCCGGCAGATTTGATTTTTTGCTTAAAAACCCTTTATTTCTCCGGGAAGTAGTTAATCAAAAGGTTGTGTAAAGACGATAAGTATACTGAGGAATATGCAGAAAAAAATACGAAAAATCATTACCAGTTACAAGAATTCAAAATATTTTCTCCCCATTACACTGGTTGTTCTTTTTATTGTTCTATCGGGGGCTCTGGTCTCTATTTTTGAATTGTACTGGAAGGCAGATGATGAATTTCTTGATATCACGGACGGGCTCTGGTGGGCCATTATTACATTCAGTACCACCGGCTACGGCGATAAGGTTCCGGATTCTCCCGGCGGGAAGATCATAGCTGCAATTACAATTTTTATTGGAATAGCCGCTATGAGTTTCCTTTCAGGAGCTCTGGCCTCTGTTTTTGTTGAAAGGAATTCTCGTGCAAGGAGGGGATTGTTGGATTTTCCAAAGCTAAAGGATCATTTTGTTATATGCGGGTGGAAGGGGCATATGAAGGATATTCTTCTCGATATAATTGATATTGTCCCCGATATCTCCGCTGATAGTATTCTAATAATATCCAATATCTCGACGGAGAAGATTGAGGAATTAAAAGAGACGGATAGGTTAAAGGGGCTTCGTTTTGTAAGGGGGGATTATTTCTCAGAATCCGTTCTAAAAAGGGGTAATGTCAGACGCGCCCGGAAGGTTCTTGTTCTCTCGGATACTTTTGAAAGCAGTGCCGATTCAGAGGTTGATTCGAAGACTGTCATGACGGTTCTCACTGTAAAAGCAATGGCCAGGGATGTTTATGTTTGCGCAGAGCTGCTTGATAAAAAATATGAATCCTATTTAAAACAGGCCATGTGTGATGAAATTATCTTCAGCCGCGATTTTAGCAGAAGAATGCTCGCTACAACCACAGCAACCGACGGTCTTTCCCACATAATGTTTGAGCTTCTGTCTTACGGCAAGAGCAAATCGAAATTATCAACCTTCAAAATCGCGCCGGAGTTTATCGGGAAACAGTATTCAGAATATAAATCTGCTATAAGAGCCTTTAAAAATATTACTTTATTTGGAATTCTTGAGAATGCGGGATCCCCCAATACAATGAAGATTGAGGCATTGAGGGAGGCTCAAAAAACCTCCGATGTTTCGCTGCTCGTAAATAATCTCAAGAAGGTTAAGGGAATAGAGGCAAATCATCCGATTTTTCTGCCGGATGATAATTATATTATTCAAAAATATTCGAGGGCTATTGCTCTTGAAAAGCTATAGGTTGTTATGAAAGAAGAAATCCTTCAGAAATTGAAAAAAATCCCCCTGTTCGACGAAATAAAGGGAAATGACGATTATTTAAACCTCCTTGCAAAGATATGCAAGATTAGAAAATACAGGCAAAACGAGATAATAATAAAAGAAGGCGATCTCGGGTCGGAGATGTTTATAGTCTACCATGGCGGAGTGGAAATACTGAAAAGAACCCGCTCAGGAGATAATTATACAGTAGTAAAATTGAAGGCCGATCAGAACATATTTTTTGGAGAGATGGCATTGATAGATGACGAAAGACGTTCGGCAACGGTTATTGCAAGCGAGAATTCCGATTTTATCCAGATTTCCAAGGCTGATTTTCTCAGTCTTGGAAACAGCCGTCCTGAGATAGGGCTTCCTGTAACGAGGGTTATCTCAAAGATACTTGCGGGACGGCTGCGTAAAACCACTTCCGATATGCTTACCATCTTTGATGCACTCGTTAATGAATTAAAAGAATAGCCGAGAAATTCCCGTTTTCTTTACAATTTCCAGAAAAAAGTATATATATTTAGGTAAGCCTAATTAAAGTAGGTTGGCAAAACAAGCCGGGGGATTTTATGGCGCCTAACATACACGGCAAAAAGCATCTTTGCAGTTCCTGTAATTCTGTTGATAGATTAAGCCCCGGGTTCCGGGGAATTGTTTCGTTTATCGCCGGGGGCTATGGGGTAAGAAGAAAATTAAAGAGGATCGGGATAACCCCCGGAAGCAAAGTCGAAATAATCTCAGGGGACAGACATAAAATACTGAAAACGGAGACGGGAGAATATGAAATCCGCTACGGATTATCCCGCAAAATTTTTCTCAGACTTGAAGGCCACTTGAAAATAAGGTGTTTGAGTCTATGTTCTGAAGGGGATAGGGTAAAAATAAGACAGGTTTGCGGCTCCGGTTTTTTTTTGAGACGTCTGCGTGAGATGGGTTTTATTTCAGGATCGGAACTTGAGATAGTAAGATACGCTCCCTTAAAGGATCCTCTTGAATTAAGAATAAGCGGCTATCATGTTTCTCTCAGGGTTAATGAGGCAGACAATATTCTTGTCGAGGATATTGAATGAAAAAAATAAAAATAGCTATTACAGGGAATCCGAATTCAGGAAAGACAACAATTTTTAATCAGATAACCGGTGCCTCCCAGAAAGTTGGGAACTGGGGTGGGGTTACGGTAGATATGAAAGAGGGGGAGTCAAAAAAAGGTAAATATCACTATATCCTTTATGATTTGCCAGGAACCTATTCCCTTGCAGCCTATACTATGGAAGAGTCTGTAGCGAGAGATTTTATCATCAATGGGGATTCAGATATAATTCTGAATGTTATTGATTCTACAAATCTTGAACGGAATTTATATCTTGGTATCCAGCTTCTTGAGATGGGTAAGCCTGTTATCTTTTCTTTTAACATGAGTGATGAATTACAAAAAAAGGGAATTGAGATTGATCTTAAACATCTGAGCAGTCTCCTTGGAATTCCGATCCAATTTACAACAGGCCGGACGGGCAAGGGCGTGGACAGGCTTCTTGAGACTGCGGCAAAGCAGCTGGAAAGGAGAGATCCTGTTTCGCATAATATTAAAATATACTATGGCGAGGAGATTGAGAGGGAAATAAAAAAGCTTTCGGACTTTATTGAAAAAATCCCTTTTAACAGAAAGGGGATTCTGCTCCGCTGGTATGCCTTGAAATTGCTGGAGGATGATGAGGAAATTAAGGCGTTATTCAGGAATTCTGAAATGGCTGACAAACTATTTTCCATTATAGAGGCAGCCCAAAAAAATATTTTTTCGATCTATAAAGAGAAAACAGAAAATGTTATTTCAGAAAAACGCTATGGCTTTATTTATGGAGCCCTCGGAGAAACCGTAAAGAAAAGCCTGATTGACAGAATTGATATTTCGGAAAAAATTGACAGGATTGTTACGAACCGATTTCTGGCATACCCAATTTTTGCCTTATTCATGTGGATTCTATTTCAAGCTACTTTTGTGATAGGCCGCTATCCCATGTCATGGATTGAAAGCCTTATTTCTCTTTTTGGCGAAATAGCCATGAAGTATGTACCCCCGTCCACTTTCAGGAATTTACTGGTTGAAGGAATTATCGGGGGTGTCGGAGGGGTTATTATTTTTCTGCCGAATATAATGATACTTTTTCTGGGGATCTCATTTCTTGAAGATACAGGATATATGGCCAGGATTGCATTTATAATGGATAAGGTTATGCATAAACTGGGGCTCCATGGGAAAAGTTTTATTCCGCTTCTAATGGGGATCGGGTGTACTGTTCCGGCCATCATGGCCGCAAGAACCCTTGAATCAAGGAAGGACAGGATTCTAACAATCCTTGTTACACCCCTTATAACATGTTCTGCAAGGCTTCCGGTTTTTATACTGTTTGCCGGGGCTTTTTTTCCGGACATTGCCGGTAATATAATTTTTTTAATGTATTCGATGAGTTTTGTTTTCACCTTCCTGGTAGGATATCTTTTCAGGAAATTACTCTTCAGGGGAGAAGAATACCCTTTTGTAATGGAATTACCCCCATATCGTTTGCCGCTTTTAAAAAGCTCATTGATACATATGTGGCAGAAGGCAAAACATTATCTCCAGAAGATGGGGGGAGTTGTCCTCGCCTTTTCGGTGATTATATGGTTTCTGAGTCATTATCCGCAGGATTTAGGAATAAAAACTGAATATGATAAACAGATAGATGAAATTGAAGCAGAACTCTCATTAATAGATAATAATAGGATTAGTGAAGAAAAAGAAGCTGTCCTCATAAACCTAAAAAAAGAAAAACAAACAGGAATGATCAGGAAAACCTTTATTGGCATGGCAGGGCAGGCTATCGAACCTTTTATAAAGCCCATCGGATTTGATTGGCGTATGGGTGTCAGTTTGATTACCGGATTTGTGGCAAAAGAAGTCGTTGTAAGTACCATAGGTGTTTTATTAAATGCAGGCGACGGTGCGGACAGTTCGGGAGAGGATCTGAAGACGGGTTTAAGAAATAACTATTCCCCTATCCAGGGTCTGGCATTTATATTTTTTGTTCTGCTCTATACCCCCTGTATCGTTGCTCTCATAACGCTGATACGCGAAGTAAGATCCATAAAATGGTCTCTATTTTCTGTTGTATACCAGATATCTCTGGCCTGGCTTGTCTCCTTTGGAATTTTCCAGATTGGGACACTTCTGATACAGCTGTAGCTGGAAAAGTTGTAAACTTTTTTTTGGCTCTGGAAAAAGATAAAGAGCTATGGTATATTTATTCCAGTACAGAGTGGAGATAGGTGTGTTGAGACGTTTTTTTTTATTTTTACTTTTAACTGTGTTGTTTTTGCCGGTGGGTTTTTCTCTGGAATTATCTACTGACGAGCTTTTAAAAAGGATGCAGGATCAGCTGTCCGGGGAAGATCTTGGGAAGAATCTGTACGTTTTAACGGTAATAACAGAGGATCGAACTCCTGGTTTCAGGATGCTTTTTATCCTTACAACTGATGCGGAGGATATTCCTCTCTATGTTGGGGCGATTAGTTCCAATGGAGCGGTGATGCCTGTTGAAAAAAGAGAGAAGGAAGACTTTGATAAGCCTGTTGCCAGAAGTGATATGAAATTGTGGAAGATCCCCTATTTTATAAAGGGTGTTGTTTTTAATACCTCCGGTGATTATAAAATTGTGAAACTCGGAGGCTGGGGAGAGGGAGATTATAGAAATGGGGGCAGACTTCATCTGAGCTATATGGTCAGCGGTGCCACAGGATTGAGAAAGAGGTTTACCTTCAGGATTGTGAAGATAGAGACAAAAGAAGGGGTTGATTGGAAGTTATTCTCGGATAAAAATACAGGTAAAAAGATACTCCCGGGGGAGAGGATAGATCGTATGCATTTTGTGGTTAACAAGTTCCTGTGGATTCCTGTTGGAATAAAAAGAGTCTTATTTAATGAAGATGCAGAGAAGAGGTTTTTAAGGTTGTAAATTATATAAGAACAGGAGTTTTTGGCAAATGAAAGTATTACTTGTGGATGATTCCAGAATAATGAGGAATATAATAAAAAATACATTGGATATTATGAATTCAGTTGTGTATGATGTTATTGAGGCAGGGGACGGAGTGGCTGCGTTTTCAATTCTGGAAAAAGAAGATATAGACATACTGCTTCTGGATTGGAACATGCCCCGCTTGAGTGGTCTGGATTTGATAAAAAAGATACGCAGTATGGACAGGTTTGCAGGTTTGCCGATAATAATGATAACTTCTGAGGCTGCAAAATATAATGTGATAGAAGCGATAAAGTCAGGGGCTGATGACTATTTAATTAAGCCGGTCTCTGAAGCGAAACTTCTTGAAAAGATAACAAGATTAACAGTATAGGTGGATGAATGGAAATAAAATATATTAATCCCTTTATTGATGCTGTGGGCAGGGTATTTAAGGATTTTTTCAAAATAACCCCGGATGTTCTCAAGCCTTATATCGTGAAAAAAGACGAAGAGCATAATTGGGACATATCCGGCATAATTGGTATTGCGGGAGAGGCCAAAGGGGTTGTGGTTATCAGTTTCAGCAAGAATATAGCCTTAAAGTTTGTATCAATCCTTGTTGATAAGGATATTACTGATATAAATGAGGATGTTACTGATGCTATCGGAGAAGTAGTAAATATTATAGCGGGTAATGCAAAAAAGGGTTTAGAAGAATACAGGCTTATGATCTCCCTGCCGTCGATAATTAGCGGGCCAGAGCATAAAATAATCTGGCCCGGAAAGAATATACCAATTGTCGGGATTCCTTTCTCAACCTCTTACGGGGATTTTAATCTATCCATAGGACTCGAGAATATTATTAGTATTTAATTGTATGAATTACAGGAATATATAAATGTCTGCTGTCAGTTTCCGTATCTTTTGTGTTTGCCTGCTGCGGAGCTGAAGGGGGGAGAGAATGGCACGGCCTTTCCGTTTTGCCAGAAAAATCATTTTTAGCTTTATTACAAGCGGGACTCATGAAAAACTGGAATTGGAGCAGCGGCGTCGGCTTATTGTTTTAAATTCTTTGTTAAGTTTTGGAAGTGTCCTTCTGATAGTCTATGGACTCAGGGCGTATGTCAGCGGCGATAATCTTGTCGCAGTACTTGATGTTGTTTTTGCGGCTTTTTTGGTTATTTGTCTTATGATAATGAGAATATTAAAATCAAATTTTATTTTCTCATTTACAGCCTATTTGTCAATAGCGTTAAATGGAGTCTTATTTCTTTTTTTAATATATACAGCCGGCAGCGATCTTTCCAAATCCTTGTGGTTGCTTTCCTATCCTCTGATAGTAATTTTTATTCTCGGAATGAGGGTAGGAATTCTGTATTCGGGTATTGCCTGGGTTTGTGTTATTTTTCTTTTTTTCGTTCCGGGGGCCTGGGCTGTAGTGTTTGAGAAAGATTTTAAGGTAAGATATATCGGTGTCTATATTCTAATAACAAGTTTTTCTATAATCTATGAAAGTATACGCCGGCAAATTCAGACACAGCTTTTTGTTTTGTCAAACGATTTATTGATCGAAAAAAAACAAACCGATAGTATAATGAATAATGTAGATGAGGGAGTGTTTTTGCTGAATGCCGATTTGAAAATCGGTACAAAATATTCAAGGAAACTTGAGAGCATATTTGAACAGGATTCCCTGTCGGAGAAATCGATTATAGAATTATTAGGCAGTAAAATTCCTGAAAAGGCACTGAA
>CAZEKV010000119.1:0-7165 GCA_964512945.1 uncultured Spirochaetales bacterium
CAGTGAGATATCGTGGAGAACTTGATTTTTCCCATAATAAAAATTAAGTTTTTTAATATCGATCATAGACTACCTCTTTGCTTATTTCTAAAGATAATGGCGATTATGCTCATAAGAAAGACAAGAGCTATCAAGACGAGGGCTGTTCCATAGGCTATGGGTCTTACTCTCATAATTTGTTCATGCTGGGTGGCAAGTATATAAATGTGGTAGGGAAGAGCCATAAATTGATCAAAAACTCCTGCAGGAAGATCCGGCATTGAAAAAACCACACCGGTAAAAAGTATAGGAGCGGTTTCTCCGGCGGCCCTTGAAAGACCGAGGATCCCTCCTGTTATAATTCCTGGAGCTGCATTGGGCAGAATGTTTTTCCTTATTGTCTGCCACTTTGTAGCTCCCAGAGCGAGAGATCCTTCCCTGAAAGAGGCAGGTACAGCCTTAAGGGCTTCTTCGCTTGCTGTTATTGTCCAGGGAAGGGTCAGGAGCCCCAGAGTCAAGCCTGCAGATAGAATGGAGGTTCCAAAATTAAAGAAATCCACAAATAGAGCTACCCCAAAAATTCCATATACAATAGAGGGTATACCGCTTAGATTTCGAATAGCAAGGCGTATAAAATTTGTCAGAATATTATCCCCTGAATATTCATTCAAAAATATTGCCGTAAAAACCCCAAAGGGTATCGAAAATAACGTTGTAATAAATGAAACCAGAAAGGTTCCAAGGATACACGGTAATATTCCCCCCTCTGTCATTCTATTAGCGGGCATCGAGGTGAGGAATTCCAGGTTGAGTACACCGCTTCCCGATACAATAAGATTAATCAATATGGCCAGTATTAGAAATGATATTAGAAGGACACAAAACACCAGATACCCGATTCCCAGAAAAGATGTTATCTTTTTTTTAAGCATATGCTTCTCCTGTTTTTTTTCGAGGTGATAAACCAACTCGCAATGTTGATTAGAAATGAGATTATAAAAAGGATCAGCCCAAGTGCAAAAAGTCCGTGGTAATGAACAGAATGGAAGGGAACCTCCCCCATCTCAATGGCAACTGTTGCTGTAAGGGTTCTTGCCGGATCCAGCAGAGACTTCGGCATCCCGGGGGCGTTTCCTGTCACCATGAGCACTGTCATTGTCTCTCCCACAGCTCTCCCAAATCCCAGCATTATAGAAGCGAATACCCCCCTGTAAGCGGCAGGTAAAACTACTTTTATCAGGGTTTCCCACCTGTTGGCTCCGATAGCGTATGAAGCCTCCCTGTAGGATGCCGGCACATTCTTTATGGCATCTTCTGAAAAGCTTATTATTGTGGGTAAAGACATAAAACCCAGAAGTATGGCACCTGTCAGAGCATTCATCCCATGGCTGAGTCCGAAGACTCTCGCAATAAAAGGAGCCAGTATTATCAAACCAAGAAAACCTATAACAACAGATGGTATTGAACTTATCAATTCTATGGCGGGCTTCAGTACATTTCTCAATTTCGGGGGAGCGATTTCCGAAATGTAGAGAGCACAACCTATTCCAATGGGTATTGCCATTGTCATAGCAGCAACTGTTACCATGAGTGTACTGACAAACAAAGAGGCTATTCCATAGGTTTCTCTGACACTTGAAGTCGGATTCCAGGTCTTTCCGAGTAAAAAATCAAGAGGATTCACCTTCGAAAAAAAGGGAGCCGCCTTCGAAAAAAGAAGGGTAAGTATGCCAAGCAGTACAAAAATAATAAAGCTTCCCGTTATTGTAAAAAAGATTTGGGGAAGATGCCTTCCCCAATTTCCTTTAGCCTTAATTAAGGATCTCTTATTCATACAATCCAAGTTTCTTATTCAGTTCTTTGTACTGAGGCTGAACGGGGAAAAACCCATTTCTCTTTACAATACTTTCGCCTTCGGGACTGAGTTCAAATTTCAGGAACTCAATTATTTTTTTATCAGGTGTCCCGTCTATATACTGATTAAGGGGACGTGTCAGGGGGTAGCTTCCCCCCATGATATTTTTTTCATCGGGGAAATAATATACCCCTCCCGCCTCTGCGATTTCCGTTACCTTTATGCCGGGAATAATTTTACCATCTTCCCCGACAATGTAGCCTATTCCAACATAACCTATTCCGCTTTTGTCATTTTTAACAGATTCAACTATCTGTGCATTTCCATTCATCCTGTTGGTATCCTCGGAAAAATCTTGTTTGGAAAGAACCCGTTTCTTGAAAAATTCAAAGGTTCCTGAGTTGCTCTGGCGTCCGTATTTTGTTATTTTCAGATCCGGACCTCCAAGTTCCTCCCAGTTTGTTATTTCACCGGTAAATATGGCCGAAAGATGGGAGATTGTTAATCTGTTTACAGGATTATCGGGATTCAGTATTACCGATACTCCGTCCGTGGCTATAACAACCTGTCTGGGGTCAATATTATTTGATCTTGCCTCCTCTATTTCCTTGTCTTTTATTCCCCTTGAGGCATTGGCTATATCCACCGTTTTGTTCAGCAATGCGGCTATTCCTGTTCCGGACCCCCCGCCGGCAACAGCAATCTTCGCTTCCGGATTTTTTTTCATAAAAATTTCCGCCATATTGGCTACGAGATTTACTTCGGTATCCGAACCCTTAATCTGAATTGTTTTTCCGTTTCTGCCTCCGCAGGAAACAAAAGCTGCCGTTATAGCGGCCATCACAATAAGCAATCCTGTTCTTTTCATCGTTAACTCCTATGTTTATTAAGTTTTGGCAAATTATAAGAACCGGATGTTACAATTATGTTACAGAGATATTAAAATAATGTTAATTAATGAAAAACTTGTTTATTATGAATCTGATATTTATAAACATTTTTTGATTGTGGAATTCTTATGGACGATAAAAAAACCATATTGGTTGTAGATGATGAAGAAGATATTAGAGAGCTCCTCAATTTCAATTTATCTGAGGAAGGCTATAATGTACTGACTGCCTCCTGCGGGGCATCGGCTATTTCGGCTGCTGTAAAAAATATACCCGATCTTATAGTTCTTGATGTAATGATGGATGAAATTTCCGGAATTGGGGTCTGCCGTGAACTTAGAAACAGGGATATAACAAAGAAAATACCAATAATTTTTTTAAGTGCAAAGACAGGAGAAATGGATAAAATTCTGGGACTGGAAACAGGAGGGGATGACTATGTAGAAAAACCCTTCAGCGTAAGGGAATTAATCTCGAGAATAAAAGCCGTTATAAGAAGAACTGCGGGTGATGGCGTAACAGAAAAATCCATGGAAAAAATATCCCATGAAGATATGGTCCTGAATCTAAAAAGCAAAAAATTATTCATCGATGAGAAAAAGATAAATCTTACAAAAAGAGAGTATTTACTCCTTTATACTTTCTTAACAAACCCCGGAAGACTACTGTCCAGGGGGGAAATCCTCGACAGAGTATGGGGAGAGAATGTTTATATTGAAGAAAGGGTGGTTGATGTTTATATAAGACGGCTTAGAATTAAGCTGGATAGATACTCTGGTATAATTGTTACATCTCCAGGCCTCGGCTATGGATACAAGATATGAAATTGTCCCTCCGCGTACGGATCAATCTGATATACACAATCGCAATAAGCATTTTGTTATTTATTGTAATTTTTTTACTACAAACAAAACTGGAAGATTATCTGATTGATAGAATCTGCAATGAAATGAGAATCAAGATTCTCTTACTGGATCAAATACTGACAGAGAAGGATTTGCCGGAGAATAAAACTTCCCCGAAACAACTGCATAAAAAACTGTCATATATAAAAAAAAATATTCTGGGATGCAGGATTACCCTCGTTATGCTTGATGGAAAGGTCATAGCAGATACAGAGGTAAAAGATGTAAGTATTATGGACAACCACAGATACAGACGGGAAATACTGCTGGCATTAAAAAACACCTTCGGGCGGAGCATCCGCTATTCAAATACTATTAATATGGACATGCTCTACTATGCTTTTTTTACAGGGAAATACATTATCAGGATCTCACGCCCCCTTTCCGACGTCAAAAGGAACCTCTCAGCCGTTAATAATATTATTTTATTATTTTTTATTATACTTCTGATATTAATTCTTGTAATAAATTTCCTCCTGTCGGGATTTATTACACGCCCGATTAATATTATGACTGAATTCTCAAAAAAATACCGCGAGGGGAATTTATATGACAGAATGACTGTAGCCCGGAGTGATGAAATCGGCATCCTCCAATCGACAATGAATGATATGGCTGAGAATCTGGATCTGCAAATGAAAACAATCAGGCAGGAAAAGGAACTGATACAGAAAGTGGTTCTAACCATAGCGGAATCTTTACTCGTAATCAGCACGGAAGGGAAAATTATTCTGACAAATAAGGCTTTTGAGAAATTATTCCCCGGACAGGATGAATACACCGGGAAATTCTATTTTGAGGCTATTAACTCTGTTAGATTGAATTTTCTTATTGAGCAGGCTCTAAAAACCGGAGAAAAATATATTGAAGAATTTGAACTGGTTAGGATGGAAGAGCTTATCGTTGAATCCTATTTTCTGCCAATTCAGGGGGGCAAAGAATTATTAATTATCCTCCGCGATGTTACCAATACAAAAAAACTCCAGAAAATCAAAAGCGACTTTATTGAAAACGCCTCTCATGAACTGAAAACACCTGTTTCAATAATCACCGGATATATTGAGACCCTGACCGGGAAAAAGGATCTTGAGGAAAAAACAAAGGAAGACTTTATCAAAAGGATCTCAAAGAATATTGAGCGGCTTAACCACCTTATCCTCGACATTTCGAGTCTCAGCGAGATAGAAAAAGGAAGCCATTTCTTCAAAAGAAAGCGAGTTGATTTATACAAAATCATACTGAGAATAATTAATTCCCTTGAGGCAAGGATAAAAAAACAAAATCTTGTATGTAAAATATTATCAGAAAAAAAAGAAGTCTTTGTTACAGGAAACGAAAACCTCCTGGAATCAATATTCTACAATCTTCTTACTAATTCAATAAATTACAGCAAAACCGGAGGGCATATTACTTTCAAAATAGAAGAAAAAACGAATGCTGTTGTTGAAATCAAAGTAATTGATACGGGAATTGGTTTTCCATCAAAGGAAAATAAAAGAATCTTTGAAAGGTTCTACAGAATTGATAAAGGGCGTTCGAGAGAAAAAGGGGGAACGGGGCTGGGATTGTCCATTGTAAAACACGCCGTTCTGTTTCATAAGGGAGAAATTACGGCAGAGAGTAAGGGAGAGGGAACAGGTTCGGTTTTTACTGTCTGCCTTCCCATATTGAAGGATTAACAAACTATTTCTTTTATGATAGAATCGGCGTATCTTTTACTTAATTATAAGGATGATTACAATGTTTCCGATTCATTTAAATCTTGGTTTTAGAGAATTATTTTTTTATGAAGGCTTTTATTTTTTAGCAGCAATGATAACCGGTTTTGCAGCTGGAAGAAGACTTGCTGTAAAAAAGGCAGGCATAACAAAAGAGCAGTTTGAGTCATTAATTGTGGGCTGCCTGATAAGTGCTGTTCTCGGGATAAGACTGTCGCATTTTATTTTCTGGGATCCGGAAAGCCTCCTGAGAAATCCATTGAAGTTTTTCTACTTCTGGGAAGGCGGTGCAAGCGTTGTAGGTGGGCTGATCTTCGGAATTCTTTTCGGATGGTTCTATTGTATAAAAAAAGGTCTGGCATTCTGGAAAATATTTGCAGCGATATCACCGGGGCTCTTACTGGGACAGGCAGTCGGCCGGATAGGGTGTTTTTTGAATGGTGATGCCCATGGCGTGGCCTCCAACCTTCCCTGGGCTGTAAGATTTGCAAGGTATGGAACCGAAATCCCTTCTTTCAAGATAAAAACAGGGATCTCTTCCGCACCATGGATCTGGTCGTTTAACAATAATCTTGTCGATGCATCTACAAAGAGAAGTGCTCCGCTTCATCCAACCCAGCTGTATGAGAGTCTTGGGGATCTGGTTTTGATGGGTCTTGTTTTATTTGTATTCAAGATTCTTTCAAAGAAGAAGTTAAATATGGCTCCGGTGTTGTTTATTCATACAGGGGGGTATGCCTTAATGCGGGCTATGCTCCAGTTTATCAGAACGGATAGATCAAGAATTATCTTTTTGGGCATGAGCTATTTACAGATAATTCTTCTGGCCTGGGCTCTCTTCAGTTTGGTGATGATTTCTATTCTTTTGATAGTTAAAAGAGAGGAAAAAATCTCCGCAGAATAGAATAGTTAAAACAAATCGTTTTACTTTCCTTCCCTTGTTTACTTTTGGTTTCCGCTCCAATAGAATTGGTATGATGCGGGTACCTAAAAAAGGGGAATAATGAATAACGCTAAAACAACTATTCTTATTATCGATGATGAAGCCGCCATCAGACTGAGTATTGCGGAGTACCTGAAATCCAGAGACTATGAAACCCTGTCTGCAAAAAACGGGATCATCGGGCTTGAAGTCTTTAAAAAGAAAAAGGTCGACTTAATCCTTCTTGATCTGCGTATGCCGGGACTCGATGGCCTTGAAGTACTAACCCGCGTTAAAAAAATCTCACCCGACCTGCCAATGATCGTGATCTCAGGAACGGGAAATATCAGTGATGCCGTTGAGGCATTACATCAGGGGGCGTGGGATTATCTCCTCAAACCTATTCTTGATTTCTCGGTCCTGGATCACGCAATAAACAATTCTCTGGAAAAAGCACGCCTGAGGCGGGAGAACTGTGAATACCAGCAGAGCCTTGAAAGAATAGTGCGGGAGCGGACAAAAGAACTGGAAAGGAAAAATGCAAACATCAAAAGAGCCCAGAATTTACATAATATACTAACTTCAAAAAAAATACCCGGAAGTGACAGATTTAATATAAAAGCTTCATATCTGCCGTGCGAAGAAATGGGCGGAGACCTGCTGATAATTACCAAAACCAGAAATAATAATATAATCATTATTCTTGCCGACTGTACCGGACACGGCCTTGAGGCTTCAATGCATACAATTATGATGAAAATACTCTGTGATAAATACATGTGGAAACTGGAAGAAAATTACAATACAGCAGAATTTGTACAATCCATAAATAGGGATGTAATTCCCTATGTCCAGGACGGAACATATCCGACCATGTTTGTCAGCATCCTGAACTA
>CAZEKV010000120.1:0-7116 GCA_964512945.1 uncultured Spirochaetales bacterium
CGGGGGATCCCGGACATATAGGCCGGAAGCATAACGTTTTCTATCGCTGTAAAATCCTTCAGGAGATAGTGGAACTGGAATATAAAACCAATTGTATCTCTTCTGTAGGATGTTAACTCAGCCTCACTGGAATGACTTACCCTGTATTTACCGCATATAATTTCACCGCTGCTCGGCCTGTCAAGCCCCCCTATTAAATTCAATAAAGTACTTTTTCCGGTTCCGCTTTCGCCGGTAATAATTACAGTGGTTCCACAATTAATTTCAAGTGATACATTGTTGAAAATTTCCAGATTTTCGTAGGTCGTTCTAAAAACTTTACTGACATTAAGCATCTGTAAATTCATTTTATTCATACCTCAGCACTTCTGCAGGATTTATTCTATTTATTTCCGAGGAAGCTGAAAACGCCGCCAGGACGGAAGATAATACAGAGAAAAGGAAAATAAAAAGAATTTCAAAGAATCCGATTCTCGCAGGAATTTTATCCATATAAAAATATGTTGTTGGAAAAACATTGAATACTGCAAATATCTCGTTTATGTGTCCAGATATAAAAAAACCGAGGATCAATCCCGAAACACTTCCAATCAAACCTATGTACAATCCTTCGATAATAAAAACTAGCTGGATCGCCTTCAGGGATGCCCCCGTTGAGCGAAGAATCCCGATTTCTTCGATACGCTCATAGACTGTTTTCTGGAGAGAATGAAAGATGTTAACCCCTACAACAATAAATATCAGTCCAATTAAAAACATCATCATTAATTTTTCCAGACGCAAAACTCCAAAAAAAGATCTATTGTATTCCCGCCATGAGATAATTTTAGCTTTTGATTTTAGCAACTTCGATACCTCATGTTTTTGAAAAGTATCGTCAAAATGATTTTTTAGTTTTACGCCGTATATCATTTTCTCATTTTCCTGTGTGATACTTTTTGAATCAGAAAAGGATATGAAAGCAGTGTTTAAATCAATATTTCTTTCCCAGGATTTAAATATTCCCGTTACTCTGAAAGATGATTGTTTCTGCTTGATTGTGTTAAAAGAATTCCCCACTATTGATGATATTCTGACACTATCCCCGACATCAACACCGAGACAGCTTGCCATGAGGTTTCCTATCACAATTGAATTCTTTTTAGAAAGATCAAATTTACCGCTGATAATATTTAGCTGCTTGATTAATCCGGGGTCTATTGCCTGGACGTTTTTCTCAACAGCCCGCAAAAGGCATATTATAAAATCAGAATAACTGCTCTTTACTATAGTCTGGATATCCATAAAAGGCAGAACTGCCTTTACACCCCTGCAGTTCCTAATATCCTCAATCTCGTTTTTTTCGAGAAAGCCGGATCTTTCCGGAAGAATTCTGAGATGATAAGATCGTATTTCAAGAATATTTTCGATCATTCCGAACTGAAAACCATTCATTATTGAAATAACCGACGTTAGAACCATTACCCCAATTAATATTCCGAATACCGAGAGAACAGCAGGAGCGAGGCTGCTGCTTTCCCTCTTTGTCTTGAAATATCTTTTTGCAATAAAAAATATTGAATTAATTCTCACCCGGGATTTCCACATTAACTTTTTTATCATTCTCATAGTAAATTCTCATAAGGAATTTGCCTTTCATGTATAATTCTTCGTTATAATTCTTTTCAGTTTCATAGTTTGTGATTTTTTTTAATTCTCCATTTTTGTAGTATTCCTTTTTAAGGAGCCTCCCGTCCGGAAAATATTCATAATTCCATTTCTCCCACAGCCCCTTACTCCTCCGAATCTTTGAGATTATAAGATCTTCCTCGTATATGTATTCTATATCACGAATCATCTTGCCGGCTCTGAATATTTTTTTGGCAATGATATTACCGCTTTCATTGTACTGACTGCGGGTTGTTGTATTGTTTTTGTAGTTTTTTGTGATAGACAGTACAGGGGAATCTTCTTTAAGATAATTCTCTTCCCGCAAACAAAGCCTGTTTTTTACCCAGTTTTCCCTGGATGTTATTACAGCGTTTTTGTTGTACCGGATCAAATCCCCCGATTCGTTTTTCCCATGCCATTCCTCGACCATATTTCTCCGTGAATAGGTGTACGAAGAGACTCTAAGAGATCCATCTGAATATATCCTTTTTATACGGCGGAGACGTCCTTCCGGAGTTCTGTAGTACTGGTTTTTATAGAGGAATCTATTACTGGAATCCAGAAAAGTAATACTGTCAAGCAATCCATCAAGGTAGTTATATATGCGTTTTTCAACAAGTCTTTCAGTCTTTTTTGTCACTATAAACAAGCGTTCTTCTATTATCTTTCCTACCGAATCATAAAAAGTTACGTAGCTTTTATTATTTTCATAAACTATCTCAACGTCTTTTTTCCCTTTCAGATAGCGTATTTCCCATTTCTTTATCTTTTTATTACTCTGATACAGTGTTTTATATTCGGTATCATCGCCTTTATCAATTTTCAAAATATATTCAAACTCATCGGTTCGAATGGAATTTATCTGCTTTATGGGCATACCCAGGCAATTGGATATATAAAAATATTCTTTTGAGAAAATAACCGGGATAAATGAGAAAAAAGTTATAGCCAGCAAGAAAATATTTTTCAGCATCCTATCCCCAGAAGGTTGTCTAAATATGAGTCAATTTCAAAGGGCATCAGGTCGGTGACTTTTTCACCATTGCCAATAAATGAAAAAGGTATTCCCAGTTCTTTTGATATTGAAAAAACCGTCCCGCCCTTTGCTGAAGAATCGTATTTCGTAATAATGATTGAATCAATTCCGACCGCTTCATTAAATATTTCAGCCTGTTTCAGGCCGTTTTGTCCGGTCGTAGCATCAATTATCAATATTTTTTTATAGGCATCGCTGTCAATTTTATTTGAGATAATCCTGTCGATTTTTTGCAGCTCTCTAATTAAATTGACTTTATTATGCATTCTTCCGGCGGTATCGGCTATCACAACTTTTCCGCCCTTTGCCATGGCACTTTCTATGCTGTCATAGATTACCGCCCCCGGATCAGCTCCCTGGGCCTGGCTAACAACCCTGAGACCCAATTTCTTCCCATGCAACTGTAATTGATCAACAGCCGCTGCCCTGAAGGTGTCTCCTGCACTTAAAATGATATCATTTATACGATATTTGTTTTTTATATGTTCGGCAAGTTTTGCTATTGTTGTTGTTTTTCCAACCCCGTTAACCCCGAGAATTAGCAGAAAATTCAATTTATCATGCCTTATTTCAAAATTCCCCGCCTTTATCGTATTTTTTAATATTGGTTTCAATGTTTGATAAAATACTTCTCTATCATTGAATCGGTCTTTTTTGGATTTCTGCTTAAATTCCCTGACAATTTCCATTGCCGTTGTAACACCTATGTCGCTCTCAATTAATGTATCCTCAAGCTCTTCATAGAACTCAATCTCATTTTTATTTGATTTAAAAAGATTCTTAATCCTTTCTGAGAATCGCGGCTTTATCAATCTATTCTCCCGGTTGATCTATGGTCTTTTTGTCAGTGGCAACATTAACATATTCAGTAAGATCAATCAAAGCATTGATACATAAAGCCCCGCTGAGAAAAAGACCGCTTATATAAGCATTGTAACAGGCGATATTGGCTCTTCTTTTCTTCCTCGCGTCATCAGGATTTCCCGAAGCAACAGCCCTCACATACGCTGAATTATAATCTGTAGCAAGATCGTACATTATCATGGAATATGGAATTGAGATAAAAAACAAGCCGAGGGATGTATAAAAACGGCTCCTCTTCTTTTTTATATATTTATCTTTATCAAACAATGCAGGAGACAGGTATATTTTTTTTACGCTGCCCGTCAAGCCCGATAGATAGAGGGTGTAATCCTGGTACATATCTTTTTTAATTGTCAATTGTTTAACATTTTCAGGTCTATTAATTATAAGAGGGGTCTTCCCCAGCCATTTTGATCCAAGGTAAATATCCGCATCCAGGGGATAGGAGGTTACTGCAATTTTTTTTACAGGCACTTTTTTCAGGCTAATTTCGAGAAGCCCTTCCTCAAAAGGATTTATTTTTTTTGTAAAATACTCATTCTTATAGCCCTCTGCGATAACCTTTATTTTTTGTTCGCCCGGAATCAAAAGTTTAGCCGTTATATCACCGTACCCGTAGAATTCATCATTAACATATATTTCCGCCTGTCTGGATATTTCCTCATCCCAGCTTGCCAGGACCCTTAAATCCGCCCATTCCCTGCCCAGAACAATTGAAACTATTTTGGGACGCAGAGAACTTATTATTAAATCAACCCGGTCGGATCTTACAGCTTTTTGCAGGGAAAAAACCGTCTTATCCATAATCGAATTGTAGATAAACAATTCGAAAAAGATATATTCATCTATTTCTTCTACATTCCCGTATATGAGTAAATCGAGGCTGTTTGATCTTGAAAAGCGCTCGGGGGAAATCTCAAAAGGATCAAGCAAGACATTACCCTCAGAAGCCATTTTGAAGGATATTGGTTTTTCATCTGAAATTGATATTCCGGTAATATCAGCCTGGCGCAAAGAAGATATCTGCTTTTCCAGAGCTTTTATTTTTTTATTTATCTCTTTGTATTTAGCTTTTTCAACTTTTTTTTCAAAAATATAATCGTCCCGTTCCTGATACAATTTTGCAAGGTTCTTTCCGTAAAGAGCTGTTTTTTCTTCTATTAGATTTTCCCTTGTTTTTTTTATTTCATTTTTGCTTAAGACATGATCCTTACAGGAGGATAATTGTTCGAGTATCAATAACGGTATGCTACTTAAGAGATACGAATATTCAACTGGAAGATTATCCCCGGACAAAGTGGAAACACCTATTACCCACTCTTTTTTTTCATCAACGGGCAAATCAATATTCATCCTTTCCTTTGAAAAAAGATTAACGGAGACTATAAATATAATAAATAGTAGATATTTTTTTTTACCTATCATTATTCAATTCAGCCCTATATTTTGTTATTCCACGACATTTTGAGATATTCTTCAATAAATGGATCAATGGCACCGTCCATCACCCCCTGTATATTGCCAACCTCTTTTTTTGTTCTATGATCTTTGACGAGTGTATATGGCTGAAAAACGTATGATCTAATCTGGCTCCCCCAGGATATATCTTTTTTCTCCTGGGTGTTTTTTGCTTTTTCCTTTTCTTTTTCAGCTTTATAGAATTCGAACAATCTGGATTTCAGAACTTTCATCGCTCGTGCCTTGTTTTTATGCTGACTTCTTTCATTCTGGCATTGAACCACTATATTTGTCTCCAGATGTGTAATCCTCACGGCAGAATCGGTTTTATTAACATGCTGCCCCCCCGCTCCCTGGGCTCTGTAGGTGTCTATCCTTACATCCTCCGGCTTGATCTCGACCTCTATGTCATCTTCAATCACGGGAGAAACAAAAACCGAAGCAAAAGAGGTGTGGCGTCTGCTACTCGAATCGAAAGGGGAAATCCTTACAAGCCTGTGAACCCCGCTTTCGCCCTTAAGGTAGCCATTGGCATAATCTCCATTTATCTGGATTGTAACGGATTTTATACCCCCTTCTGCTTCCAGCAAATCCAGGATTTCTGTCTTATATCCCCTTTTCTCAGCCCATCGTGTGTACATCCGAAGAAGCATTGTAACCCAATCACAGGCTTCCGTTCCCCCGGCTCCCGAATGGATTGTAAAAAAAGCATTATTAAAGTCGAAGTCCCCTCCAAGCAGCTCAAGTGTTCTTAAGTCCGTATACTGTGCCTCTATTTTTCTTAATGTTGATGAAATTTCATCCTCGAGGGAATCATCTTTTTCCTCTACTGCGAGAGTATAAAGCTCCTTTAGATCCTCAATCTCCTTTTTTACCTGAAGCCATGGTTCATACTTTCTTCTTAATTTTTTCAGCCGGGTAAGAACCTTCCCGGCACGCTCCCTGTTATCCCAGAAACCTTGATCCGCTGTTTTTCTTTCAAGGCTTTCTATTTCCATCTTTAGATTATCCGGGTCAAAGATGCCCCCAGGTGTCTATTATCGAATTATAAAGCCTGTCAATCGGCTGTTGAATATCTCCAAGCATCTCGTCCCCCGCTTATTGTTTGAGAATAATTTTACGCCATTTCTTGTTCTTCAGAAAGGTAATCACCAGTGTACCATCAACAGGATACTGATAAAACCGGATAGTATCATAATAGTCGGTAACCCTGTCTATATCCCGTTTTAGACGCAAAAGGGATTTTTCTGTTATATTAAAGGCCTCATGGATATTTTTTAGTATTTCCTTGAAACCATACTGCCCGAGAAGATGATAAGCCTTTTCTCTGTTGTCATCATCCACAATCTCGCAGGTTACCGATACAAACATAATTAGGGGTATTCTATGTAGTAATTTTTTTTATGTCAAACCCCCTTTTTCTATGGACAAATCAGTAAAAAGGCGGGTATCATGAGACATGAGGCTTTTCAGAGTATGTTTTCTGAGTTTATTGATAGTCTTTCCCTCCTTTCTTTCCGGGGAAGGTCTCTTCGCTCCCTTTGTATCCCGCATCAGGATTTCGGTCACAACCTCCAGTGTCAGGTTAATCTGGAAGGATTCTAAAGACATAGAGGGAAAATACAGTATTTATCTAAGTGAAGAAGAAATCACTAAAGAGAATTTCGGGAAAGCTGTAAAAATCGGGGAAGTGGAGACCGGAAAAGAATTTTTTATACACTATCCCAAAACAGATAAAAAATATTACTACCTCGTCCTCGGATCAAAAAAAGACGGCGGGATGTATGAGATTTTTGTACCCTTTAGAAATCTTACGACAATGGGTGTCGCTATCGGGTCTCCTATAATTGCCGGGGATGAATCGGAGAGTTTTCGAATTTACGGCATTAAAGCAATAGTTGACGGCGATGCCGTTGCCCTCGATTTTAAGTCTGTTGGCCATACCGGGGAGATTTACGTATACAGAGGTATCAAGCCGATTAAGTCTTCCGATGATGTGAAGAATGCCAACAGAATTACTACCCTTCCTGCTTCCAGCACAGGGTATAAGGACTATCCGGTTCCCGGTGTGGAGTATTATTATGGGGTTCTTGAGGGTGGCGAGCCCC
>CAZEKV010000121.1:0-7035 GCA_964512945.1 uncultured Spirochaetales bacterium
AAAAAGGATAAGCGAGATGATAAAAGAAAAATATAAATACTTCGATAAACTCAGTACACCGCAATTGTCCTTATACCGCCAAATCGGGCGTATAAGAACAATAACTATGCACAACCGGTTGTGTGCAATTAAATCGAAGAATATGAAAAAATTGATATTGACATTATTTATGATAAATTCTTTGATGATTTATCCCTGTACCACATTTGTGATAAAAACATCAACAGACCTTGTTTTTGGTAGAAATTTAGACTGGGTTTCAGAAAATGGAATAATAGTCGTTAATAAGAGAAATCAGCTTAAAACATCAATTGTTTTTCCACCAGACAAACCTGTGAAATGGGTTTCAAAATACGGAAGTATTACATTCAATCAATTTGGAAAAGAATTGCCATTTGGCGGAATAAATGAAAAAGGATTGGTTATTGAAATAATGGTAGCAAATGCAGAATATCCTGATCTTGACCAAAGAAAAGCTGTAAATGAACTTCAATGGGTGCAATATCAACTTGATAATGCTTCAACAATTGAAGATATAATTGAAAACGATAGGATCATAAGATTGAGCAAAATAAATCAAGACTTACACTTTCTAATATGCGACAAGAGTGGAAATACAGCAGTAATAGAATTCAAAAATAAAAAAATGGTTGTTTTCAGGGGTAACGACTTACCATATTCCGTTTTAGAAAATAGTGAATATTTACAATCTTTAAAAAACAAAAAAGAAAATAAATCGTGTAGATTTACCACAGCATCAAAGATGGTTGAAGAATACAATCCTCAAAAAAAATCAGCGATTGATTATTCTTTTGATATTCTCGACAATGTAAAATTAAATGCTTCCTGGTCTATTGTTTACGATATTAAGAATATGAAAATATATTTTAGAACTAAATCGAATAAAAATATTAGAATAATAAATATTAATTCATTCGATTTTGAATGTGGAACAAAAACAAAAATTTTTGACTTGTTATTAAAGGGAAAAGGTAATATTAATAAAAATTTTGTCATCTTTAGTTCAAAAATAAATAGAGAAAAAATGGAAAATGCCGTAGAATTAAATGAGATATTTCTACCTGAAGAAGTATTAGATAGACTTTATAACTACCATAAAATAATAGAATGTAATAAAAAATAAAAGCACACAACACTATATAAACGCAATGCACAGTAAAATTGAAAAGGTGGAGCAAAAAAACGCCCAACGCCTCATATCCTCACCGTTGAAAGGAATATTTGAAGAGGATGGAACAGACAACAAAACACTGCAGTGGTTTTTACTCCACTTGCTTCGGCCTCGCTCAGAACAGATCGCTTCACAGAACCACTGAGCTTAATCGCCGAACCTGTAGAAAAACTCCATAAAGACTGTTCTTTCCTGATTTGTCATGATAGATTTTAAAGGCTCGTTAGCTTTTCAGATTCCGCAGTTCTTCTTCGAGTGTTTCCCATTCCGCTGAATATTTGTTCTGGTTGGCGAGGTTCTGGTCGATTAAGTTCTTTATTTCGCAGGCTTTTGCCTTATCTGAATATATCTCAGGATCCGAGAGCTGCTCGTGGAAAGCTGTATTCTTTTTCTCCAGGTTTTCGATAATCGCCATAAGTTCTTTTTCCCTGTTTTCAAGGCGGCGGATATTCGCCTTTCTTTTTTTCTGTTCCTGTCTCTGCTCATTGTTATGGGAGAGGAGCCCTTTTTTTGCCGGCTCCTTATCAGATTCGTTCGATTCCAGCATTTCTTTTGATATTTTTTCCAGATAGTACGGATATCCCCCGTGGAACAGAATGTGGCTTTGTGGTTTTAATTCCAGTACTTTTTGAGCCAGGTTTTCGATAAAGTATCTGTCATGAGAAACAAAAATAACCGTTCCGGAATAGGATTTTAGGGCATTAAGAAGGATATCTTTTGATTGGATATCAAGATGACTTGTGGGTTCATCCAGTATGAGCAAGTTCAGTGGGTTCAGGAGTAATTTTAATATTGCGAGACGGCTTCTTTCCCCTCCGCTTAAAACGGAGCATTTCTTATGAATGTCATTGTTTCTAAAAAGAAATGATGCCAGCAGCGTAAGAATCTTCGGAATTATCTCCGGGGGGGCTATGTTTTCTATTTCTTCAAGAACTGTATTTGAGTCATTAATATCATTCTGATCCTGTGAAAAATAACCTGTTTTTATACCCGCCCCATGGATGATCTCTCCCGAATAATCTTTATCGATTTCTGAAATACATCTTAGTAATGTTGATTTACCTGCTCCGTTTTTTCCTGCTATTACGATTTTTTCTCCTCTGGTAATAATTAAATCCAGATTTTTGAGAACCATGTTACTCCCGTAAGATTTTGTCAGTTTTTTGACGGTGAGGGCTATTTTACCGGAATGGGGGGGCAGGGGAAAAATAAAATTTATTTTTTTCATATTTTCCGGTATTTCTATTTTTGTTATTTTTTCAAGGTATTTTATTTTACTCTGTACAAGGGATGCTTTCGATGCATTATATCTAAACCTTTTTATAAAGTCATTTATTTTTGAGATCTCTTCTTCCTGTTTGTTGTACCTGGAAACAAGTGATGAAATTTCCAGAGCCCTTGTTTTTTCATATTCGCTATAATTCCCCTTATAGCGTTTCAAGGCGCTGTTAAAGAGTTCAAGAATCTCATTTGTAGTAGAATTCAAAAAATGCCGGTCATGGGAGACGAGAAGAACCCCTCCCCTATACTTTTGCAGAAAATTTTTCAGCCACTCCCTCGCTTCTATATCGAGGTAATTTGTGGGTTCATCCAGTAAAAGAATATCAGGCGATTGGAGAAGTACCTTCGCAAGGGCAATTCTCATCTGCCATCCCCCCGAAAAATGTTCGACCTTTTTGTCAAAATCCTTTTTAGAAAAGCCCAGTCCTGTGAGAATTTGTTCTATAGATTTCCTGCGTATGTAATAACCGCTGTTAAGGAGCTTTTCTTCGATATGATGGTGTTCTTCTAATTTCACCTGTGTTTCTTTCGAATCTTTTGTTGAGTTTTTCAGATGTTCTTCAAGTCTTTTTTTTCGATCTATCATCTCAGAAAAAGATTGAAAGGCTTTTTCTGCTTCTTCGATAAGAGAATTCCCCATAAAAACAAGTCCTGATTGGGGAAGGTAGGCGGTTTTTATGCCTTTTGTTCTTATAATTTCTCCTGACTCCGGTGTAATCAGATTGGTGATAATTTTCATCAGAGTTGTCTTTCCGCTTCCGTTTCCGCCGCATAATGCAGTGCGGCTTTCCAGGGAAATTGTATAGTTGACATTCTTTAGAATATCTCTATGCCCGAAGGAATGGGAGATGTTAGAAAGCTGAATAAAAGACATTGTTACTCATTGAGATTATTCTGATCGACGGCATCCTCGGGTTTATCCGCTGTATCAGGTTTGTCAAAAAATGTGAATAAAAATTTCCTCAGGACAGGGCTTTCTTCGAGAGCTACGTCTTTATCAATATGTTTTTCAGGCAAATAAACAAGCTCAAGCCCTTCTTCAGTGAGGTTGTAGAGAAAATGAATATAGAATTTTTCGGGGGTACCGTTAAAATGGAAAGAAATAGCACCCTTATAGTTTCTTCTTAGCTCTCTTGAGAGAAACAGGGGGAATTCAACTATGCCGTCATCACCCGAGGCTCCGGGAAGAATATCAGGAAATAGACTGTGAGCTTTTGTCCATGTAAATTTTTTATAATCGTCAAGGATTATTGTCCCCGAGTCAGAACTCTTGAGGATATTCCCCCTATGGTGCAATTCTGCGTATAGATTGTTTCTGCGTTCTTCTTCTTTATTTACGTATTCCTCTATCTTTGATTCTTCAATATAAATATACGTATCCCGATAGTCTTTATTTTTATGTGTATATTTTACAAATAATTCATTGTTTGAACGAACGGCAATTTTTAGATTTGTTCCCTTAAAAAGATAAAAAGCAGTCCCTGCGGTGGAAATAGCGGAATAATCGAAACGCAGGGAATGATCAGGAGTTACTATTTTTATCAGTCTATTTTTTTTATCCGGGAATATCCCGTATCCCAGTTGAAAATTATCAAGATTTATCTGCCCCCTGTCAATCATCTCCTGAAAAGAACTATGTCTCCAGTTTTTATTAAAGAATTCCTCAAGAATCGCATCTTCATCAGATATTCTTACAGCCTGGCCGGCATCCATTTTTTTTGAGTTAAAAATTCTCAAGGAATGCCCAAAACAATAGCCTGAAATACCATCATTTGTTAACACTCCGTACCAGTAGTCTTCAAGGTTGCCCACTTTTGCGGGTTTTTCGGAACGGCTTAATATCTTTATGGAAGTTCCCGGTCTCAGTCTGTAAATATTTTCGGCACTTGCTTTTGGTTTGCTTCGAATCGGGAGGGATCCGTTTTTTTTAGATACTGCAAAGGTAAAAAGATATGGAGTATACTCTGCGATGAATTCATCCGCCTCCTTCTTCTTCTTAAAAGGAAGAACCTTCCCCTGGATGATATTGATTTTTTCCCCTGAACCGGGAACTTTAATGGTATACGTGCCGTATAATTCGGATTTTGAGATTATAGAGACAAGGGCTCCGTTCTGTAAAAGCTCCTCGTTTTCCGACCAGAGGACAACCCCCCATGAAATTCTTCCCATCCCGCAGGATATTGTCAAAAGTAAACCAACAACAAGCGAAGCCGCAAGCCCTATCCGTAGATCCCTGTACCGCATGAAACTCTCCTTCTATTTTTCCTATAATGAACATATTTATCTTTGAAAGTCAATATTTTCGAGACAGTTTCATGCTTTACTGGTATATAAGATTGGGTGGTATCCAGCGGATGAAGAAAGCAGAAATACCTCGAAGGCTTTTTTCGGGATTACTGTTATCAAAAATAGAGCAGTAATGATTAGATATGGAAATTGCTCTGCTCGCAGGAATATCTGTCAGACCTATTTGCAGGATGTTGATTTTTTTGAAAAAATCGATGATAAATATGATTGTTCAAAAAGAAGTAGTGTGTTTTAAACGGATTTATCGGTAATTCCCGATAGTTTGTTTGCTATAGGATGTATTCCCATTTCCTGAAGTAATTGTCTTTGATTCGGGTATGGTTTTTTATTGTCCGGGAAAACAGGGGAATACTCTGTAAAAAAAGGAGAGGTAAAATGAAAATAATAAAATCGAAAAATGCCCCGGCAGCTGTAGGTCCCTATTCTCAGGCAATTGAGTCGGAAAAATTCCTTTTTTGTTCGGGTCAGCTTGGAATTGATCCTGAAACGGGAGAATTTGTGGATAATACAGTAGAAGGACAGACGGAGCAAATTATTAAAAATATTGAAGGGATTCTAGGGGAGGAGGGTTTATCCCTCCATGATGTTGTCAAGACTACTGTTTTTCTCAGGGATATGGGGGATTTCTCGCTGTTTAATGGGGTTTATGAAAGGTGTTTTGGAGATCATAAGCCCGCCCGTTCAACTATAGGGGTTGCGGCTTTGCCCCTGAACGGACTGGTGGAGATCGAATGTATTGCAATAGTCGGGAACAAATGATCCAGATAAAAAAAAGGGATTGGGGGAATTAAGATATGACTGATAAAGAGAAGTTGTTTAACTATATTGAAAATAAAAGGGAGGATATGATTTCATTACAAACTCTTTTGACCTCAATACCGGCTATTTCACCGGACAGCGGGGGGCATGGAGAGATCGAAAAGGGAGAAAAACTTGTAGAGTGGCTCAGGGATAATGGTTTTTCTGATATTAAGATTGATTATTCTCCCGACAGGAGATGTAAAGGAGATAAGCGTCCGAATATCCTGGTAACGATTCCTGGAGAGGAAGAAAGAGCCATTTGTGTAATGACCCATATAGACGTGGTCCCTCCGGGAGAAGAATCTCTCTGGGTTACTGATCCCTATACGGTTGTAGAGAAGGACGGGAAACTCTTTGGAAGGGGTGTCGAGGATAATCAGCAGGGGATGGTTGCATCGATTTTTGCTGCAAAAGCCCTTATGAGCTGCGGAATAAAGCCCAGGAATACGATTAAATTGTTGTTTGTCTCAGATGAAGAAGTAGGATCAAAACACGGTATTATCTATTTACTAAAAAAGAATTCCGATTTTTTTTCTAAAGGAGATCTTTTTATTGTTCCCGACGGGGGAGATCCTGAAGGCAAAACAATCGAAATTGCCGAAAAAAAAGTATTATGGCTGAAATTCATAACAAAGGGTCTCCAGTGCCATGCTTCAAGACCCGAGCAGGGAGCAAATGCCTTTCTGGCCGCCTCCGATCTGGTTATTAAACTTAGCAGATTGGGAGAGGTTTTTAACGAAAGGAATGAGATTTTTGATCCCCCGGTCTCAACATTTTCTCCAACCAAAAAGGAGAGTAATGTGCTTAACGTTAATACAATTCCGGGAGAAGATGTTTTTTATATTGATTCCAGAATATTACCGGTGGTGGACATTGAAGACGTACTGCTAAAAGTTGAGGAATATTGCAGGGAAATAGAAAAAAGATATCGTGTTAAAGTCAGTTATGAAATTATTCAAAAAGCAGAATCCCCTGCGACCTCCGCAGAATCGAGTGTAGTGTCGTATCTGAAAAATGGGATAGCAGAAGTGTATGATGTTAAAACAAAACTCATAGGAATAGGGGGAGGGACTGTAGCCACATATCTCAGGAAAAAAGGATATGATACGGTAGTATGGTCAAAAATAGATGAAACATGCCATACGCCGAATGAATACTGTATTATCCAGAACATGATCGATGATTCCAGGGTTTTGTCCGTGGTTATGCTTAACGGATGTTCTAATTCCAGTTATCAAGGATGATGAGGATTCTGCCTTCCAGAAAATTTTTTCTATTTCGATTATCATATAAAAGTTTATTGGCATCTTCTCCTGCGATAATGATGTCGGTGTAGTTCTTTCCGAAAATACCGACTGCGGCTATTTTTAGCGGGGATCTTCCAATCCGGTTCTCCTGGGTTTTCAGATTGATGCTGCTGCTGTAGCTCCCCATCCCCCATTTTCTGAGATATT
>CAZEKV010000122.1:0-6947 GCA_964512945.1 uncultured Spirochaetales bacterium
CTTTTCAAAGGATTTCTTATAATGGGTTATCAGTTTTATCTGCCCCATACCGGATAATAGCTGGAGTTTTAGAATCTCCGATGGCCTTTCTTTTATATTTGCAATTTCCATTCCAGCAGCCACAGATCCGGAACTTATAATAATTATTTCATTCCCGCTGCTGTGAAATTTTGCAATCTCGCTTATTTTCTTGTCCAGCCATTCGTAATTCAACTTGCCATTTTTACTTATAAGAGCACTTCCAATTTTTATCAGTAAACGCATCACAGATCCTTAATTGAAAATTGAGATTTACCTTCAGTATAATCTGAAACGATATTTCCATTTCCGGTAACTCTATATTTATATATGGTTAATCCTTCCATCCCTACAGGTCCACGAGCATGAATTTTATTTGTTGAAATCCCTACTTCAGCTCCAAATCCATACCTGTACCCGTCCGAAAATCTTGTCGAGCAATTCCACATTACCGAAGATGAATCAACAGCACTCAAAAAATACTCAGCTTCCTTATTATCTTTTGTGACTATTGAATCGGTGTGTCCGCTCCCATAATAATTAATATGATTAACGGCTTCCTCCGATGATTCAATAACCTTTATGGAAAGGGTTAAATTATTGTATTCCTCCGACCAGTCTTTTTCTACTGCCAATTCAACATCAATTATTTTCTTTACTTTACTATCACCGAGGAGTCTTACTTCCGGCATTTTTTTTAATAGCTCGGGAAGGTATTTCTTTGCTATATCGGAATGCACCAGCAGGGTCTCAATAGAATTGCAAACAGCAGGGTACTGACATTTTGAATCAACAGCTATTTTAACAGCCATTTCTATATCAGCATTTTTATCTACATACAAATGGCATATGCCGTCAGCATGACCCAACACAGGTATCCTTGTATTTTCTTTTATCATTCTTACAAGAGAATTCGAACCCCTCGGTATTATGAGGTCAATGTATTTGTCGTACTTCAAAAGCTCTTTCACATCGTCTCTGCTTTCAACAAGCTGTAAGGCATTTTCGAAGCGTTTATCAACAGAAAGAAGCCCCCTTGTAATGTACTTAAAAAGAATTCTGTTTGTAAACAAGGCCTCAGAGCCGCCCTTCAAAATTGCAGAATTCCCCGTTTTTACACAAAGGCTGGAAATTTGAACCAGGGCATCGGGTCTGGATTCAAAGATCACTCCAATGACACCGATGGGAACAACAATTTTGCAGAGAAAAAGAGAATCATCAAGTTCCCTTTTCATCAATACCTTTCCAACAGGATCTTCCAGAGCTGCTACTCCTTTCAGGCTGAGGATAATTTGTTCGATCTTTTTTTTATTAAGGCCAAGACGGTTATAAAGCGATTCAGGGAGGTTATTTCTCCTTGCGGCCAGTAAATCTTTGTTATTCGCTGCAAGAATCTCTTTTTGATTTCTCTTGATGAGATCTGCGATATTGTTGACAGCTTCATTCTTCTTTTGTGTACCAATTCCGTTCAGCAATAAAAAAGAGTTTCTGGATTTTTTGGCCTGTTCTTCTATAGTGAACATACTGCTCCTCTTCAAATTTCTTTTCGCAGGTTTAAAACCATTGCAGTTTCATCGCAATTCTCAAGCTTGGGACACTCAAGACACTCTCGCCATACTTTACGGGGGAATTTATCTTTATTTGTTACCTTGAAACCAAGTTTTTTGAAAAAGTCGACCTGATAGGTCAGGGTAATCATCGCCGGGAATCCCAGGCCTCTACCCTCGTTAACAATTGTTTCCACAAGTTTTTTCCCAACACCTTTTCCCTGACAGCAGGGAGCAACAGCCAGAGACATTACCTCTCCGAGATCCGTCCAGAGGGGATAGAACGCCCCGCATCCCGCAAATTTTCCATCGAATTCAGCCACAAAAAAATTTGTAAGCATGGTCACAACCCGATATTTACTACGGGTCAGCATCAAACCCTTATCCGCCATTTCCGATATAATTTTCTGGATATTGTCCACATCACCGACTCTTGCTTTTCTTACAACAATATTTTCCATGCCAAAACATACAATATTTATATATTTGTTTCTACTTATATTCTTTAAATTATGGGATCTTCCCCGGATATGATATTTTTTTATACACATTTCCCGGCAGGAAATTACCAGAACCAGTAAACAAAAAGCCCGTTATTTGCTCATACATCCAGTAAAGGCTTTCCATAAAATATCCTCGGGCGGGGGGGCTGTAATAAGCAATTTTGTTTTTTTAACAGGATGGGTAAACGACAGTTCCCTTGCATGAAGATATATACCCCCGCCCTTGTTGGAGCGGCGGGCACCATATTTAAGATCACCCTTTATATGCGATCCGATCCTTGCAAGCTGGCTTCGAATTTGATGATGTCTCCCCGTGTATAAAAAAATTTCAAGAAAGAAATAATTATCCGATGCCCCAATAACATTGTAGGATAATACCGCTTCCCTGCCCCCGTTTACAGGATGGTCATAGGCCATAGATTTATTTCTGGTTCTATCCCTGACAAGGTAATGGATAATTTTTTTTTCTCTGGATTCCGGCAAAGAATCAACAATTGCCCAATATTTCTTTTCTATTCTTTTTTCACGAAAAAGCTCGTTCATTCTCGACAGGGCTTTGCTGGTTTTTGCAAATACAACAATTCCACTTGTTGGCCTATCCAGACGGTGGGGAATCCCCAGAAAAACATTACCGGGCTTACTGTCCTTTTTCTTGATATAGTTTTTTACCTTTTCGACCAAAGGAATGTCTCCTGTTTTATCCCCCTGGACAATTTCCGAATTCTCTTTGTTAATGCTAATTAAATGATTATCTTCAAATAAAATTTGTAGTGCCATTCTTCCATAGTACAATTCTATAACATCATGAATCAACTGTTATTATAAAAAAGCCTTTGCTGTTTTACAGCCATGCTTTAACCCTGTGAACAAGATCTCTTTCTGGAAGTTAAAATGATATTTTCTGCTATTGACTCCGCAATTTTCATTTCCTATCATTTAGAGTGTGGGAATGCGGCGTTTGAGGTGAAAGGGCAAAAAAAATGAAACTAAAATTTCACTTTTTTGCAATACACCCAGCTGCTATTCTGGCAGTTAGACAGCAGCAATCCTGGAGAAAACGTGACGAAAAAAACGCATAAACTTTTGCAAAAACAGATAAAAAAACATTTCCCCCACGAAAAGACCAATATTAAGGGAATAGGTGAATTTCTTAATGCGGTCTCCGATGTCTACAAGAGCAGCGATGAGGATAAAGCACTTTTGAAGAAATCTCTTAAACAAACCTCCGACAAGCTTATCCAGAAAAACAACGAGCTCCAGGATCAAATAACAAAATTGTCTGAAATAAAAACAGCCCTCGAAAATACGGTTTCACTCCTGAATTCCACCATCGATGCAACCTGGGATGGAATACTGGTTTCAGATATAAATGGAAATATAAAATTATTTAACAAGATTATTCTTACAATTTTTAACGAAAGCGAGGAAGAATTCAGCAAAAACAGCCTTTCCTCGCTAAAAAAGAAATTTTCTACCCTTCTTACAAATTATACAGAATTTCTTAAGGAATATAAATACATAATCAGCCATCCGGATTCAAAAAGTTGTTTCACAATGGAATTCAAAGATGGTAGAACAGTCGATGGATACTCCCAGCCCTGTTACAATAGCGGGGAAATAAACGGCAGGGTCTGGCGGCTGAGGGATATTACAGAATTAACGAGATCCGAACAGGAAGCAATTTTTAATTCATACCATGACCCCTTAACAAGTTTACCAAACAGAAACCTTTTTAAGGATCGCCTGCAGCATGCTATCCAGCATACAAAAAGGCAGGAAAAACAGCTGGCAATTCTTTTTCTCGATCTTGATGGATTTAAGTATGTAAATGACACCCTGGGTCACGAAGCGGGGGATCAATTGCTGGTTATGTCATCTAAAAGACTAAAAAGTGCGATTAGATACGCTGATTCTCTATCCAGGCATGGGGGAGATGAGTTTATTATCCTGCTCGAGGATATAGATTCTGTTGACAATATTATCCAAATTTCCGAAAGAATTTTCCAGGAGTTTCAACAGCCCTTTCCTGTTTCGGGAAGAGATGTTTATATTTCAACCAGCATAGGAATTTCTCTGTTTCCAAACGATGGGGACAATGCCGAGAAGTTAATTCGAAATGCAGATATGGCAATGTATCTGGCAAAAAGAAAGGGCGGGAATAATTACCAGTTTTTTGCAAAAAAACTTGAAAAATTATCTTCCCGTAAATTAAATTTGAGAAACAATCTAAGGCGGGCAATTGAAAAAGATGAATTTGTTCTCTTCTATCAACCGAGGGTCGATATATTAACCGGAAGAATTCTCGGTGCAGAAGCATTAATCAGATGGTACGATGATAAACATAAAATCATAACTCCCGATAATTTCATCCCCGATGCTGAGGAAAACGGTCTTATACTCCCGATAACAGAATGGGTCATCAAAAAATCCTGCGCTCAAATTAGAAAATGGCACGACCTCGGATATAAGGATCTTTCTATTGCAATAAATCTATCGGGACGTCACTTTCAATATAATAATCTCATACAGACGATAAAAGAGGCTTTACAATGCTATAATCTCAACCCGGAGAGTATCGAACTGGAAATAACGGAAAGTGCAATAATGGAAAACATAAACCTTGCAATAACAATTTTATCAGAGCTAAGAAGCCATGGAATGAAGATAGCGATTGATGATTTTGGAACAGGATATTCCTCTCTAAATTACCTCAAAAGGCTTCCCATAACAACTGTAAAAATTGATAAAACTTTTATTGACGAACTAACCAGATCCAGAGAAGATACTGCTATGATTTCTTCAATAATATCCCTTGCCCATGTCTTCGGCCTGGAAGTAATAGCGGAGGGGGTGGAAACAGAAGATACCTTGCAAATTCTAAAAGAATTAAACTGCAACTCCTACCAGGGCTACTACTTCAGCAAGCCGGTTCCCTCAGACGAGTTTCTCACCCTTCTAAAAAGTCAAAAAAAATAACCAATTGTCTTTCCGCAGAATCGAAGGTATGTATTTCCCGGAACAATAAAAAACTTACTACTTCATTCTTACATAGGATACGGCATCAGAATTGTAAAAAAAACTTAAATTCTTGTATTTCTCGATAAACGCTTTTAGGTCTGCTGAAGAAGAAAATTTCTCCTTTATGTTGTTGGTTACCTCGTGGAGTATAAATGAGTTTTCTTTCCATTCTATTTTATAAAAATAGTATAACTCACTATTTCCCTGAATAATATTCAAAAACTCATCATCGCCAATCATAGAGATATATGCCGTATAATTTGTTTTTGAATACTTCTTATCTGTCGAAGAAAAATTATTTTCTTCAATTTTGAATTTATACCCGTCAATATTCGAAAGTACATAATATGTGGGAGGAGCCTCTTCGGTACTCTCATTTACGCTTTTGTCTATCCATTTCCCCATCATTTTTTGGGGGACTTTCACATCAGGAGAACCAATAGGCACACTGGAAGAAAAAGGACAACCACTCAACAATACGGCAGCAAACACTGCCAAAAAGGCAAATCTATTTAGTATATTCATAGGCTAAATGATATGAAAACACTATTGAGGTGTCAAGTCCGATCCTGTCTTTCTTCTTTACTCCGGGGCAGCAGGAGCTTCAAAAAAAGCAATTATCTTCATTTCGGGGCCATTTCCCGATTCCGGGAGAGAAATTGCAAGATTGTCCCCTCCCCTTGGTTTAAGCACAAACTTCATATTCCTCTTAATTCTCATTATAGAGATATCCAGCTCAATTTCTATCCAGGTATTCCTTCGCGTCCCCGGCAAGCCCCCGACTTTTATGCCGTTACAGTACACATCAAGGCCTGTTCCGGACTCTGCTTCTTCAATATCCGGAATATGGAGTCTGAGGCGATATGAGATCTCGGTATAGCCGGCTTTTCTTAAAACCGATGTCATTGACCTGTCGTGAAAAGATAATTCTATCGATCTATCCTCATAGAACCAGAAAACATCTTCTTCAGTATCAACAGCATCGGCTCTGGCAGGAACAACGACCTCTTCAATAAGTATTTCTGCAGACAAAAATCTGCAAAATAGTATCAAAAAAATCAACAGGAATCGCCGCATAAACTCCCCCGGACAATACACTTTAATTTAGCTTAAAATAATAATTTAGCAATAAAATATCAAGATGCAGGATAGGTTTTATCAGCCTGATGTTGTTTTCTGGATCTGTTTTCCGAAAGACTCTGTTTTATAAACCGGAATTGTTTTTTTCCGGCTTGTTTCATTGACAAAAGCATAAAGCTTGATTAGCGTGTAATTAAAATCCAGCGGAGGGATAAAATGAAACCAGTTTCTTTAATAATAATCTCGATTATTCTTAGTTTTCTTTTTATGGGCTGTATTCAGACGGAAAGTACACCGGAGAGTACGGCAATAAATTTTTTGTCAGCCTTAAAAAACCAGAAATGGAATACTGCAAAACGCTATTCCACAGAGGACAGCGGTGAAATAATTGATATTCTTGCAAACATGATGACGGAAGAATACAGTGAGAAACTGAAGGTGTGGAAGATTAAGGTGGCGGTTAAGGAAATGGATGAAAGTACATCCTTATGTTCATACATGGATCAGGATGGTGTTGATATGGAATTCCTTATCAAAAAAATTAACGATAAATGGAAGGTCGAATACCGTTTTTAGAATTATCCCGGGGAGCCTATGTTTCAGGTTTGTCCGGGATATGTATAACTTCCCTCGGCTTACTACCGTTTTGAGGCCCCACTATCCCCCTCGCCTCCATGTCTTCAACGATTCTTGCCGCCCTGTTGTATCCTATCTTTAAACGTCTCTGGAGATAGGAAGCAGAAGCCTTGCCTGCAGCAACAACAATTTCGAGAGCCTTTTC
>CAZEKV010000123.1:0-6930 GCA_964512945.1 uncultured Spirochaetales bacterium
CAGTAGCCGAATATATTGCTGAATGTCCGGGAACAACCGTTGTAGGCGGGGGGGATTCCGTTGCCGCAGTGAATAAGTTTGGTTTTGCGGATAAAATAGATCACGTCTCAACAGGCGGCGGAGCATCTCTTGAATTCCTTGAGGGGAAAAGCTTGCCAGGAATTGAGGCTCTAAAATAACAACAGGAGAAATTTTGGATGAGAAATAGTTTTTTAGCGGGCAACTGGAAAATGCATAAAACCCAGAAAGAAGCGGAGGAGTTGGCAGGAAAACTTGTTACTTCTCTCAGGGATTGCAGGAATAGAATAATGATTGCACCCTCTTTTACGGCTCTGAGTGGGGTTTCGAGAATCCTGAAGGATTCGAATATTCTGCTGGGTGCTCAGAATATGTCAACGGATGAAAGCGGAGCACATACGGGAGAAGTCTCCGTTTTAATGTTAAAAGATATAGGTGTTTCTATTGTAATCCTCGGACATTCAGAAAGAAGGCATGTTTATAACGAGACAGACGAAGTTGTAAACAAGAAGTTGAAACTTGCTCTTGGGCATGGTCTGGAGGTGATATTATGCGTTGGCGAAACCCTCGAAGAAAGAGAAGGGGGGAGGGCACTTTCCGTTGTAAGGGGACAGTTAACTGAAGGTTTAAAGGATGTATCCTCTTCTCTGCTGGAGAATGTAGTCATTGCATATGAACCTGTCTGGGCAATTGGAACAGGAAAAACTGCAACTCCGGAAGATGCCGACGAAATCCATAGAGCAATAAGAAAAGAAGTATCATCTCTTTATGGAACCGATGCTGCGGACAGGATTATAATTCAATACGGAGGTTCTGTAAAACCGGATAATGTAAAAGATTTAATGGCTATGGATAATATTGATGGGGCTCTTGTTGGAGGGGCTTCTCTGAAAAGTGAGACTTTTATTCCAATTGCGGAATATAATAAATGATATCAGGAAAAAAAAATGGGAATAATTGAAATATTTATATTGGTACTACTTGTAGTTTCAGCCTTGTTACTAATTACTGTTGTTATGCTTCAGGATGAAGGCGGCGATAATATGGGGGGATTGTTTGGGGGCGGCAGCTCAACTGCCTTTGGATCGCGTGCTGGAAATATCCTTACAAAATTCACCTCAGTTATGGCTTTTATATTTATGCTCTCCGTTATATCGTTTGCGTATCTGAGGACAACAAAGAATACTGCTTCGTTGCAGGAAGTTAATGCCAGAGAAGAGAAAACGGTACCATGGGTTGACGCTGCCGAGGAAGAAAAAAAGATCGCTGATGACTACTATAATGAGATGGAATAATAATTAAGGAAAGACAATGCGGATAGCAGTCGTTTATTTTTCAGATAGAACCAACGGGAATATCCTCGCTCTTGCAAGAGGGCTTGCTGACGGGCTTGAAACTCGGGGGCACCAGGTTGATGTTATAAATGGGGATGCTGATGTCAATCTAAAATTGACGACATATCGATATATAGTTGTGGGTGCACCAGCCGCAAATTTTTGGGGAGGTGCAATATCATCGAAAGTAGCGGGATTCCTTGCCTCCTGCGGAACGGTTAGCGGCAAGCGTTCATTTGCCTTTATTAAAAAGGGGATATTCAGGAATCAGAAGACACTTCTCGCCTTAATGAAAACGATGGAGCATGAAGGAATGTTTGTAAAAAATTCTGACATCATAGCTTCTTCTGAGTCGGCAAAAATAATTGGATCAAAGCTGAATATTAAATAATATGGGATCAAGGAGGAACGGAAGGATTATCGCTTTTCAGGCAATCTATAGCTGGGAAATGAATGCTAATCCTTTTGAAGATATATTGGATCTCCCATGGATAGATAAAAGTAGGTGCTATGAGGATTCTCTAGTTTTCGCAAAATTACTAGTAAATGGGACATTGCAAAATATTAAAACTATTGATAGTCAAATAAGTAGGCAAATTTTAAACTGGGATTTTAATCGCCTGTCTCGGGTGGATCTTGCCATTCTGCGCATCAGTGTTTTTTCCTTACTTTATCAAAAGGATATTCCTCCATCCGTTACAATAGATGAGGCGATAAATATAGCCAGGGAATTTGGCTCTGATGAATCATACAAGTTTATTAACGGTGTTCTTGATGGTATCAGAAAAAAAAATGATAATGATTAATTTTAAATCTTTTAGAGAATATTTCTGAAAGATAGTGTTGTCGGGTTTAAAAAAAATTGCAGATCAAGGCCTTAGGTGGTAGTATCTGTCTTTAAAAAAAGGAGAAAGTATGGCAAAATTCAGCGAAAATTCAAATTGTTATATAGGTGATGGGTCGGTTTTTGAGGGGAGATTCTATGTTAATGGATCCATCTCTATTGAAGGAACCTTCCAGGGTGAAATAAAAACCAATGAAGAGCTGGTGGTTGGGCCTACGGGAAAGGTAAAGACTGATATAACCGCTAAAAAAGTAACAATTGCCGGTACATTGATTGGTAATATTGATGCTTCCGAAGAGGTAAATTTAATTCAAACAGGTAAAATACTGGGAAATATCAGAACTCCGAAATTAACTGTAGAACCCGGAGTTGTCTCTGCGGGAAAGGTGACAATTACCTCGGATGGCGATGGGAGTGTTGAAAATCTTATTAAAGATTCATTCGGTGAAGATACGGAAAAATTATTTTCAAATTTTGTAAAGGATAAAGACAAGAAAGTAAATAAGACAGAATAGATACTATTTATGGTAAAGCTGAAAACTCCTGATGAAATAAAAAGAATAAAAGAAGCATCATTAATCCTTGCCGAGACTTTTGTGGTAATAAAAGAATTGGTTTCCGAGGGTGTAAAGACTATCGATCTTGACCGAGCTGCAAGGGATTTTATCAAGTCAAGAAATGCGGAGCCCTCATTTTTAAATTATCTTGGATATCCTGCATCCCTCTGTACTTCGATTAATTGTGAAGTTATACACGGTATTCCTTCCAGAAGAAAATTAAAAAATGGTGATATAGTAGGTCTGGATCTTGGTGTTAACTATAGGGGATATTACAGTGATGCTGCTATTACACTCCCCGTGGGTCAGATCTCTGCGGAGAACAAAAAATTGCTTAATGTAACCAGGGAATGCCTGGATATAGGTATTTCAATGGCCGTATGCAATAATAGGATCCATGATATTTCAAGATCAATCTATGAAAATGCAAAGAATAATAATTTTGGTGTTGTCTATCAGTTCTGCGGCCATGGGGTTGGTTTTGCCGTACACGAGGATCCCGCAGTTCCCAACTATATTGAACCGGGGCCAAATCCAAGAATAAAAGCCGGAATGGTTCTTGCCATTGAGCCAATGATAAATATGGGGACGGATGATGTGGAAGTTCTTGAAGATGGCTGGACGGTGAAAACACTTGACAGAAAGGCTTCCGCACACTTTGAGCATACAATTGCTGTTTTTAAAGACCATACGGAAATTTTAACTGAAATTTAAATTGTTTCTGTAACTTTTTTTTTTGCAGTTGGTATATAATGTATAATTAACTCTGGAGGTTTTTCAAATGTCTTTTAGAAAGGTTTTGTACTCAAAGAATTTTTTAATCTTTAATCTTGTTCTTATTGGATTGATAATAGGATTTTGTATTTCGCTTTTTTCTTTTTCATGCTCTGCAAAGTTAACGGTTGATAAGATTGCACATGCTGAAGATCCCATGCCGGAGGATATAAAAAGCCTTGAAAGTCTTCAAAACGCCTTTCGGTATGTCTCTAATAAGGTTCTCCCTGTTGTAGTAACTGTTAATGTTGTGGAGATAACAACTCAAAAAATGCCCGGCAATCGCGATTTCCCATGGCGCTTTTTCTTTGAGGATCGTGATAAGAAGGAAAAAAATGATAATGAAAATGATAATAAAAGGGAATTTAGAAATGAGGGGCTTGGATCGGGGATTATTGTCAAAAAAGCTGGAAAGACCGTATATGTTCTGACTAATAATCATGTTGTCGGTAAGGCCGATGAAATAAGTATTACCCTTTTTGACGAAAGGGAATTTAAGGGAAAACTTGTGGGAAAAGATCAGAGAAAAGATCTAGCCCTTGTTTCCTTTGAAACTGACGATAGGAATCTTCCGGTTGCCGTTCTTGGCGATTCTGAAAAATTAAATGTAGGGGACTGGGTTCTTGCTGTCGGAAACCCCTATGGTTTTACATCATCTGTCACCTCCGGGATAATTAGTGCCCTTGGACGTGAAGGTATGGATGGTAATATTAATAAATTTATTCAAACCGATGCCTCAATAAACCAGGGGAATTCGGGTGGGCCTCTTGTAAATATTTATGGCGAAGTTATAGGAATAAATACATGGATTACAACCCCAACGGGAGGGAGCATAGGACTGGGGTTTGCTGTACCGATAAACAACGCAAAAAAGACAATTGATGATTTTATAAAATTCGGCGAACCGAAATATGGATGGCTTGGAATCAGCATGGATGGTGAAGCCGATGAAACACTTAAAGAATTATCCATTTTTGACAGAAAAGGAGCCTTTGTTTCCCATGTTTTTAAGGATTCTCCCGCTTATAAGAGCGGGCTTCTTCCCGGAGATTTCATAATTGGGGTTGATAATGAGAAAATAAAGAATTCAAAGGATCTGACAAGAATTGTTGGAGATCTTATGGCAGGTGACAGGGTTAATTTCAGGGTTATCAGGAATAAGAAAGAAAAATCTTTTACTGTTAGTATCTCAGCCAGGGGAGATGAAGAAACTATTGCCAGTTTAAATAAGAAATTATGGCCGGGAATCAGTATAATGCCTATTACAAAAGAGATAAGAAAGGAATACAAAATAGCAGATAAACAAAAAGGTGTGATTGTAAGAAGGATCTTGAAAAAGACTCCTTCCGATATATCGGGGATCAAAATGCTCGATATAATCACAAAAATAGACGGGTTTGAAATAAGAAATGCGGCTGACTTCTATAGAGCGTTGAACAGTAACAGAAAATCCAGAGAAATACGTTTCAGGATTTTACGTCAGGGTAGTGTAGTGACTATAGGAATGATGCGGTAGCTGAATACCATGAAAAAGCTTTTCCTCCCCTATAATGAGGTGCGTAATAATGCAATAAAACTTGCGTACAGGATATATCGGGATGGTTTTATTCCCGATGTTATTTACGTTCCTCTCAGGGGGGGAGCCTGCCCTGGAAACGTTATAAGTGAATATTTTAAAATACTCAGGGAAGGGAAACGTCCTATAGTTTATGCTGCTGTGGTTGCGAGATCCCGCAGCAGTAGAGGGGATAGAGGTCCTGTTGTAGTCGATGGGTGGACTTACGATCCAGAACATCTCAGGATCGGCAACAGGATACTCATCGTTGACGATATATTTGATTCCGGTGCAACATTGAATAACCTGACAGGAACTATAATGAGCAGGGGGATACCCAGAGAGGATATAAAACTTGCCGTTCATGATTATAAGATTCTTAAATATCTCAACAAACCCCACGAGATAACCATTCAGCCGGACTATTACTGCAATAAGTACATAATACAAAATCATGACGAAGAAATATGGATCCATTACCTCAGCCATGAATTAACCGGCCTGACCGAGGATGAGATTAAAAAGTACTACACGTCTGAAGATGAAAGTCTCGCAGAAGCCTTCAAACTACTCATGGCTCCACTTTCTGCTGCCGAGTGAGGGATTAGGCTCGTTTCTCCACAAGCCTTCGCCGGCTGTCAGGGCAAATACCCTGTTACTGCTTCCGGTGTAAAACCCGGTTATTACCGAATACTGCAACTCGTATGAAACGAACCCGGCATCAGCCGCATAGCTGTAACTCGAACTGGGCCATCTGAAATCGAGGGCATTTCTGTCAACCGTACCCCCTGAAAATCTCTGTTCAAGATAGCCTTTACCCTCAGTCCCTATAACAATAACCATATCTCCGCCGCCGCGGTCAATTTCCCCGATATCATTTGGATAAAAGTTCAGGGAATCACTATTTCCCCAGCTCCCTCCGTTACGGGCATAGATCTTTTTATTACGGGAGGTGAGGAATATAGAATTGTTTGAATCCAGCGAGGATCTAAAAATACCGCAAAATTTATCCCCACCCGAGGGTTTAAATCCACTTGCCAGGCTGTCCGGATTATTACCGGAATAAACCTTTTTATCCGTAGCCAGCCAGTAAGTAGCCCCATCCAGGGTTACATCGAAAAAAGTAGAATTGGTGTCGGGAAGCTTAATCGAACAGGGAGTAAAGTTGATACTTGCACCAGCCGCCCCATTGAAAACATAATAATCATCACTTCCTGAATTTTTTACTGAAAGGAACACCCGGTTATTGGATGTAATTTTCAGGTTTTCGACATTTCTCCCCGATATATCGGAATCATTCTGCAGGGTCCATATCCCGGATCCGGTTCCATCATCCGAAAAAAGGCGTTTATCTCCGCTGTTCCTGTTGAAATAGGCTGCAAACAGCCTGGTACCGTCGGTTACCAGGTCGAAACATAACTGATACCCCCTGGGAGAGGGGACTTCTTCCCATATACTACCCGATGCCGTAGAGCGTCTGTAGATTCTGCCGGCGGCTATATAATACCTGCCACCCAGTTCGCACATTCCCCCAATAGTAAGTGAGTTATTGAGGGAATTATCTTCAATTTTTTCCATATGCGACAGCCTGTAAAAAATCCCGGTGTTGTCATCTCCGCAGGAAGCAAAAAAAACTGCTGTAAATACACCAAATGCTGCCAAAAAACTGCTTATTTTTATTTTCATACAATCTCCAAATTTTATATCTAAAAATGGATTAACATAGAAAGTGAAACTTCAAAAAAATTACCGAAGGTGTCATGCCTGTCCCTGGCGCCATTGGAATAAATCTGGGGAACCCACCAGTAAACGTAGTCCAGACCGACAGCCCATTTGTCATTAATATTA
>CAZEKV010000124.1:0-6716 GCA_964512945.1 uncultured Spirochaetales bacterium
ACCTGATCTTATTGTTTCTGCCGTCTGGAAAAGGGGGAAAAGACGATTATCTGGTAGTTTCTTCTTTTTATTCTTATGAAAATAGATAGGAAGTATTTTTGCTCCTGCAAGGAACACTTTTTCTTTTCCTCCGGTGTCAAAGCCTTTTTTTATAGAGATCTCTACAATTTGAGAAAGATTCTGAATGGGCGTAATAAGCCAGTTGGAGGTCACATTCCCCAGGGAATAAAAGCAAAGGGTATTTCTTCCATCCATGGTTTTATACCACTCAGAGGGATTGATAATATGCGGGTGGTGACCGATGATAACATCTATACCGGCTTCAAGGAGTTCGTGGGATCTTTTTATTATCCTTTCGGGGGGATAATACTCAAATTCAATACCCCAGTGATTGGAGGAAACAATAATATCCGCTCCCCGGTCTCTTGCCAGTTTGATATGCCTGAAAATCAATGAGGGATTATAATCCATGGCTTTAAGGGCATTAAACCTGACAATATTTGTACCAAAGGAAAAATCTCTTTCAAGGGGGATTCCGTTAGTAGAAAAGGTGTAAGAAAGGAAGGCAATTTTTATCCCGTTTTTTTCAATAACGGGGAACATGTCAACCTCTTCTATGGTTCTATTCGCACCTGTATGGAGCATCCCTATAGAATCCAGATAATCGCATGTTGATTTTATCCCGCCGGAAAGGGAATCATTTATGTGATTATTTCCCAGAGCAACAATATCGAATTTTCCAAAACGTTTATCACCCAGCAGTGGTTCGGATTTAGAGGGATCAATGGAAAAGCGGATTGGTTTTTCGTAAATAGACTTCGGATTAATGGCGAATTCCATATTACCAAAAACGATGTCCCCCGAAAACATGAATTCACCCACATTTTTCCACAACTCAGGACTCCCGGGGGGTACAATGTCATTCCGAAACATCAGATCACCGGCAGCAGTAATTCTGAGATTTGAAACCTCTGTTGTAAGAGAATAATTTTCTGGTTTTAGATTATCCCGAAAATATTTTTCAATACCCTTTCCCCGTTTTGCAAGTTTAACGGGATTAAAATATTTACTGATATAGTAAAGCTCCCAGAAGGGTGAAATATGAAAGGAATAGTCACTCTCTGTAGAAAAGGGACGCTTCCCCGGGGAATTTATGTATACCAATACAGATCCAAAAAGAATTAATAGTATCCCCGTGATTAAAATAAACATAATGATTCCTCTTTTACACAGGCCCCTATCCGGAAATAGCCAAAAAAACAATCTGCAAATCCGCCACCCGGAACCGCCCGTGATCTTGATTTGTCAGGGTAGCATATCTTAGATTGGAAAAATAGATACTTCTGGAAATATCGTCAAACAAGAAAAATAAACACATGAAAATTGGAGATGAACAAACTCTATAAAGATTGACATCACCATATAAAAAAGATAGCATACTTACAAAAAATATATTCCTCCAGGATAGCAAATGAGAAAAAATATTGTTCATAATTTCCTTGATTTTTCGTTAAGATTTGCCGTTCCAATTGTTATTTTTACGATTGTATCAGCACTTGTTATGGGATTTTTCGCATTAAAAATAAAAATCAACTCCGATGTCCAGAGCCTGATTCCCGGTGACGAAAAGATAACCCGAATTATTAAAAAATATGAAGGTAATGAAATACAGGTCGAGTATTTTGTCATTGCCGTTGAAAGCGATGGATTATTCTCGATCGAAAAACTAAGGGCATTCGAAACCGCAATTAATAGAATAAAGGCTCTTCCCGGATTCAGGCTGATTCTAAATCCTTTTGAATTGATAAGCTTTGAAAAAAAGGGGAAGAAACTAACCCTCCTCCCGATGGCGAAGGGCAACAGGGCTCCGTTAACACAGAAAGAACTTGAATTATTTAAATCGCGGCTGCTGGGAGACAAAATTACAAAGAAACTGGTAATCTCTGATGATGGAAGGGTTTTAAGTGCGTATTTTTCCTCAAAAAAAATAAAAAACTATAAAAAGTATATGGATGATATTAATCTTATTGTAAAAGATCTTAAAAATCACTTCCAGGTCTATATCTCCGGATCCATCCCTTTCTCTTCGGCCTCCAAGAAATTTTTAGCAAAAGATTTCCCCATTCTAATAAGCCTTGCAATACTTTTTATTCTATTCCTTTATTTTGCAAGTTTTAGATCTATACGGGCAATCGTACTGCCCCTCTCGGTTGTAGTAATAGGTACGCTATGGGCGTTGGGCTTTATGTGTATACTGGGATTTCAACTGACAATAATAAGTATTATAATGCCGCCCCTTGTTCTTACCCTGGGAAGTTCATACAGTATCCATATTTTAAGCGAGTACTACAGACAGTCGGTAAATTCGGGACTGACAAAATCCTGGATAACAAAGGCTGTTGACCATGTGAATAAAACGGTTTTACTGGCTTCCGCCACAACGGTAATAGGCTTCCTGAGCCTTCTGGCAACATCAATGAAACAAACAAAAGAATTTGGAATATCTGCCAGTATTGGCATAGCCTCCTGTGCTTTTCTTTCAATATTCTTTTTGCCTGCAGCACTCTCCCTATTAAAAAATCCGGGTACGGGTCAGCAGAAGAGGGCTCGGGGAGGAATGGTTATAAAGGCCATGGAGCAATTGAGCCGCATGGTACTGAAGTTCCGAATCCCTATTATATTTTTTTTAACCGCTATCGTTATAATCTTTTTGTTGACATTCAGACATGTTGGATATCAGTCGGACTACACAACATACTTTCCCGAAAAAAGTAAAGTAATACGAGACTATAAAGTTATAATTGAAAAACTGGGGGGATTCCACCAGATAAATATAACGTTTACGGCTCCGGAGAATAAAAGAAATTATTTTCTGAATTCCAATGTCTTAAAACAAATTGGGATTTTTGAAGAAAAACTTGAAAAAAATCCGGATATATATTACTCGATATCTTTTTCTTCAATACTAAAAAAACTAAATAAGCGTATGACTGGAAAATATGAAATACCCGATAAAAGAGGGCTGAGCCTGCTGTTATCCAGGTATTTTAAGACCTTGCTAAAAACTACCGAGAAAAAAAATCTATTTACATCCCTGGTAAACAGCGATTTTACCTCTTTTACAATATCGTTAAGACCCTACAACAGCAAAACCAAACGCCTGCTGTATGAGAAAAAACTTCAGGCTCTTATTGATTTAATACAGCGTGATCTTGACGAAACAATAGATCCATCTCTAAAGCCGGAAATATGGGGACGCAGTCTAAGGTTCCTTTCCTTATCTAACCTACTTAACAACGATCAGCGAAAGGCCATGCTATTCTCAATGTTCCTTATTCTTATAGTAAGCTCCATTGCCTTTCGCTCAATCAAATCCGGTTTCTTTTCCCTGATCCCGATGGTTACGGGAATAATGCTTAATTTTATTTTGATGGTAGTTTTCAATATCCCATTTGACATGACTACGATCATGGTATCAAGCGTGGCTATCGGAATTGGAGTTGATGACTCAATACACTTTCTTCTGCAGTTCAGAAAACAGGAAAAAAATTACCAGGATATCTCCATGATACTCTCCGAGAGCCTGAAAATAACAGGGAGACCCATTCTATTAACAAGTGCCTCCATCGTTGGGGGATTGATGATCCTGGCTTTCTCGAGCTTTCTTCCCATCATCTTTTTTGGAATCCTTGTCTCACTCGCCCTGGCTACAACAACAATAGGCTGTCTCATTATTCTGCCCGCCATACTGGCCATCGATTGGAAAATTCGGAAAGGAGGAGGCAGCTCCCCTTAACCGGAGGAGCCTCCCCGTCTTATTTCTCTCGCCTCAAGATAGTATCTTTTCTCGTGTGCAGCTCCTATCGAAAAGGTTTTTCTGGGGAAAACCCCGTCAGTTGTTAATGTTCTAAAAAAATCCGACTTTTTAATCGGGGGAAGCAACAGACTGAAATTTCCCTTTTCGCTTCCTAATCTGATACTCGCATCAAGGCCGTGGATATAATCTATTCCAATTTTCATATTTATTTTTAAAAAACCATCGAGAAAATCCTGGATTGTAGCAGATGCAATTGCCAATTTAGGATTCTCTTTTGTTATCAATCCCTTTTTATCCCCGCTTATAAATCCTGCCCGATGTTTATCGTCTTCAATCGCAAGTGCAGAAATGATTTTTTCACTATCTTCCAGATATTCAATCCTGAAACCCTTACTCGCCAGTTCCTTCAAAAAAAGATCGGGATTCAATCCAAAAAGAACTCTATGTATCGGTTCAAAGACTATACCTTTGTCGTAGATATTAACAATCTCGGCGAGAGCCCATCTGGCAGAATGATTCATATCCCCCTTCTTCTTTACTTTTTCCCATACACTCTTTGCAGCCGCCAGTGAGTGATTTCCATCCCCCATAGCATACAATAGAGGATCTCTGCTCCCATATTTCCTGTCAAACTCCTCTACATCACCCAATTTTTCCATTCCGGAGGCTATTTTAGATAAAGAGTCAGAACTGTTTATAAGATATCCGGAGATACGCCCTCCCCCCTTCATTAAATCAAAATCATATATTTTTTCAAACTCAGGGATATTTTCTTTTAAGGAACCAATTACAGAATCCAGAGGATCATCAATCAAAACCATAATATGGGGCAGATCAAGGCAGGCTTTTTCCCTTATCCTGACCCTTGGAGGGATTCTGTCAAGGATTGTACCCTCGGTAGCCCTTATTTTACTCTTTGAATTTCTTGTGTAATCGTAATCTTCAAGATCCAGTAAGGCCATTAATCCATATCTGGGGATTTTATTATCCCGCTTTACCAGAATAAAACCTGCTCCGGAAGGACTTAAAACTCCGCCCTTTAAATAACTCGCCATGGTCTCATGTATCTTCTTTATCCGTTTTTCAGGTTCCTCTTCATCCAGATAGCATTCGGGATATATCAAATTCAATGTCGAGGGACTGCCCGCCGTATATTTTTCCACACCCTCCCAGTACTCCCTTTCTGAAGAGTATTGATCGCAGGCAATCACCGCCCATTTCTTCATATCAATATTCCCTGAAGGAAGAAGCACTTCAGGAATCTTTAATCCAATCCTCGAAAATCTACTATTAATAGCGTCCATATAGTCTCCATTCACAGAAGAATACAGATAAATTTACTAATAAACAAGTAATGCCTCTCCAAAAATTATTTTCTCATATTATTAGAAAATAGCTCCCGGGCATTAGTACCTCTCTGGAATTCCCTTGCATTCGGCACTGTATTATCTTAAAATTAATCAATATGTCACAGAGGGGATTTAAACGCTATAAGATCGAAATAAAAATCGGCCTGGAATTTGTGAAATGGAACGAAACAGAATTGAAAATGGGGGGAAATCCACAATTTACCAGGAGTTTGGATATCAGCCAGAGCGGTATCGGACTTGAAAATATACAGGGAATGAATAAAAAGCTGCTGAAACAACTCCTCCTGGGAAAAAAGAAAATACGCCTTGGATTGTACATAAACGGCGAGGCTCCTCCCACAACAACCTTTGCGCGTCTCATATGGTCCAATCCTACATACAAAGAAGAGGATTTCAGGAACAGAAGATATGGATGCATGTTCCTCGATATATCATTACTAACATTTAATAAACTTAAAGACCTGCTCGACTCTTATACAAAATCTGACACTATTCTGTAAAAGAAATTGTAAGACCACCATACCCACCAGAATTGTACAGAAAAGAAATACTCGTGGGATCCTCAACCTGACACCAAAAAGTCTTAAAAGCACCGCCATTTTATCTCATATACTGTTATTAAAAGAAATTTGCTTTTCAGGGATTTAGCTATTATATTATCACGGGGGTTAGTATGGCAAAAATGATATCGGAAGAATTCAGGGTTAAGGGCGAAGATCTTCTAAAAAAGATAAAAGATCTTATTCATGAGGGAAACATCAGAAAAATAATTATCAAAGACAAGGATGGCAGGACGTATCTCGAAATCCCCCTTTCTTTTGGTGTAGCGGGTCTCGTCCTGGCACCCGTATGGGCAGCAGTGGGGGCTCTCGCAGCACTTGTAGCCGACTTTAAAATCGAAATAGAGAAGAAAGAAGAAAATAAGTAGGAATTCCAATTCAATTTAGCAAGCAACTGAACCCTGTGATTTAATGGTTTAGCAAACAAAAGACACAAAGAATTTGGCACTCCCAATCAGGTCTATGCTGTCCTGCATTCCCGTTGATTCCCTCCCAGTACACTCTCCATAATATTGTCAGGAATATCGGTAAGCCCCAGATATAAATACGAGCTTCTGTTGTTGCAGATAATGGGAATAAAAACGCTTGAAGCAATCAGCAGCCTGTCAGCATCTGTTGTTAAATTGTCAATTGCACCTATCCCGGTAAATTTTGTTTTTATGTAAACTATGTCTCTATTCTTAAGCAGGAGATTGTAAAAATCGCCATTCAGGTCGATCTTCATCTTTGACTTTTCTCCCTCTTCTATGCCGATACTATGCTTTAATCTATAATAACCATCATCCTTTTCAAAGAATATTATAAACAACCCGTTCATACGCCTGGAATATTCCATAATCGCTCTAAGAAAACCTATCTGCCCGGATTTGAAACCCTCCAGATAGGCATCAAAATCCAAACCACCCTCTGCTAATTTGATGATTGTTTTATTCCTGTTTTTACTCCTGTAAAAAGTATCTCTGGAAGTTA
>CAZEKV010000125.1:0-6672 GCA_964512945.1 uncultured Spirochaetales bacterium
CCCATAAGATTAACAATGCAATAGGGCAGATCTTGCTGGCAAAGCGGATGGGAAAAAAGCGGATCATTGCCGAGACAGGAGCTGGACAGCATGGGGTTGCGGTGGCCGCTGTTTGTGCAAAATTCGGGCTACCGTGCCGTATCTATATGGGCGAAGTTGATATCAAGCGTCAGCATCCAAATGTGTTTCAGATGGAGCTTTTTGGGGCGGAGGTTATGCCTGTTAAATCGGGTTCAAGGACTTTAAAGGATGCGGTAAACGAGGCATTAAGGGATTGGGCCTTTTCTTTTAAGGATACCCACTACCTTCTTGGATCTGCCCTGGGACCCTCTCCCTTTCCGGATATGGTAAGGGAATTCCAATCTGTAATTGGAAAAGAGACGGAATCTCGTATCAGGGCTCTGGAACTTGATGTAGAGGCTCTTGTCGCTTGCGTCGGGGGTGGGTCAAATGCCATCGGGTTTTTCTATCCCTTTATCGACAGAGCCCGTCCTGTGCTTATAGGGGTCGAAGCGGGAGGCCTTGGTGATGGTCCGGGGCAGAATGCTGTCAGAATGACCAACCAGGGCAGGTCGGGGATTGTTCAGGGATATAAAAGCAGGTTTCTTCTCGATGCGGACGGTCAGGTTATGTCCACCCATTCAATTTCTGCAGGTCTTGATTATCCCGGGATTGGTCCCCAGCTTGCGAATCTTGGAGAAACAGGCAGGATCACCTTTACAAGCGTAAGGGATGATGAAGCTTTAAATGCTGTCAGGTTTTTCGCAGAAAATGAGGGTATAATTTTTGCTCTTGAATCGGCACATGCCGGGGCTGCGGGATTAAAAATAGCGGCGGAGATACCGAAGGAAAAGTCCATTATCATAAACATGTCCGGCCGGGGGGATAAAGATATTTTTATTTCCGCCATGGCTATTGATCCTGAGCCGTGGATAAAATTTCTAAGAAATGAGGTTGCAGATTATGAAAAACCAGACGGTCGGAATCATGGCTCATATGGTAGCGGGATTCCCCGATAATAAGAAATCTTTTGATGTGGCAAGGGGATTAATTGACGGCAATGCCTCATATCTTGAGATTCAGTTTCCGTTTAGCGATCCTTCGGCGGATGGCCCAATTATACAAACGGCATGCAGCATTGCCCTTGAAAGCGGCTTCAGGGTTAGTGACGGATTTGGATTAATCGAAAAAATTAGAAAGTATTCCACTACACCTGTTTTTATTATGAGCTACGGGAGTATTGTTTTTAGCCCTGGTGTAAAAAACTTTGTTCGCATGGCAAAAGAGGCCGGTGCGGGGGGATTGATTATTCCCGATTTGATGCCGGGATACGATGAGGATTTGTATGCTGCGGGAAGAGAGATGGATATACCGATTGTTCCCGTAATTACCCCTACTGTCAGGGCTGAAAGATATGAGAGAATCCTGAGGGAAAGCCCTGAATATCTTTATGCCGCCCTGCGTGTCGGAATTACAGGAGAGAAAACAATAATCAATAAAGAGGATTTATTTATAAAGAAAATTAGCAGTCTTCCCTGCAGAATTCTGGCAGGCTTTGGAATAAAAACTCCTCAGCAGGTTGAACAACTTAAAAATCTGGTACATGCTGTGGTTATTGGGTCGGAGTTTGTAAAGACGGTAATCAATGCTGAGAATTCCGCGGATAAGGATATTTACAGGAGATTAAGAGATAAAATTAAATGGTTAAACGGGGCAGGCTTTCAGCAGAAGAGGTTGACAGGGTTATAGAGAAAATCCGCAGACGTTATAATGATTATATAATCGAGTATCTAAAACCGCTGGATGAGGGTAAAAAGTTCGAAGAACGCCTCATAGAGGCCTTAAGAGGGAGTATGGACATGTACACCTTTTTGAGTGCTGAGATTTCGGTCATTGAAGAATTAATCTCGAGGGAAGAGGAAAAACGCAACAGAGAAAACGAAAAAAAGGATTCTTCTTCAAAAGTTATGGGTTTTGTTGACAAAGTATTTATGGAGAATCAAAAACTAATCGAGGGGTATCCTGAAATAATCCCACATAAGGATGCCTCCATGGAAATCAAGAAGTTATTCGGGGGGCTGTGCTATTTTGAAAAAGAATACTGGCCTGTTCTTGATGCTGCATTAAGGAAAATAGATCCATCGTTTTTTTCCGGATCCAGACATAATCTTGAAATGAGGGTTTCTGAAATATGCAGAGAGGGGTTTGACATGATTCCTCCCGGCTTGATGCATTATAAAGCTTTGCTGTTAAGATTTCCCAGAGACTATAAGGCAATAGCTGCCGAAGAAAAAAAATGCATTCTGGATTCAGCTTTTCTGCTTCATGACCTGCTAATGGAATTTGGCAGGGTTGAAGATGTTGAAGGGGTTTCGGGGAAGATCGAGGAACTAAAAAAAGCGAAAGCCTATGTTGGAAAAATGATTTCCGACTTTCGCCTGAAAGATCTAAAGCCAAAAAGATAAAGCAATGGGTGTGGGTTTTATCAATACACCTCATCCTTGTTTTTTGTTCCGAATGTTGCACCTCTTGTAGGTACGATATGCCAGTCATCGCGGGTGTCCGTATCTTCGGAATTGCTGTTGCGGCAGATTGAACGGGTTCCGGTTGAATCATCAGGATTGATTCCGTCTTCAGGAGAAATTTTCCTGTTCTGGAACTTCCATCCGAGGGCGGCAGCCAGTTCATCGGCTCTGTATAATACCCTTGCCGTACCGAATCCCCTGTATTTCTCATCCGATGATGAATCCCGGTTGCTGTAAAGAAGTCCGTCTATAAGGGAACCGTCAGGGGAGGAAAAAACAGATAGTACTCCATTATTTCCTGAAAGCCCTTTTCCTTCCGCCAGCCAGAAATCAAATGCATTATCTGAGGCATCGTATCCGCCCGATTCTGTTCTGGATACCGTTTCATTTTTTTCCTCCGGGATATTCCGGGGTTTTGTATGGATAAGGATGTAATCACCATTTTTAACCTTCACCGAAGGGAAAATAAACCTGCTGCTCCAATTCCCATGTATTCCCTGATAGAACGTAACCCCCGCCATATCCCCATCTGAGAGAATAAATATTTCTACGACATCAGGATGTTTGCCTGAACCCTGTGTGGTGAATTCATTGATGCATAAGCCGGGAATATGCGGATTGAATCCGTAAAAGGGTGTTATAAAACCGGTTGAATTCCCTTTTATATCTTCAACTGCCGCTTCGAGGAGATACTCCTTTCCGGGGATCTGGTTCCCGGAAAATTTAATAGAGATGGTATTTCCCCTGGCCTGGATATTTTCTATTCCCGGATCGGGTGATATCCTGATACTATCCTTTATGGTATTTACCTCTTCGTTGAATTCAATACTAAGATTTTTTTCTGAATTAGAGATTCTGACTAATTCGGGGGGGTATAGATCGCTGTTTGTCAGCAGGTCAAGCTGTGTGTCCTGATTACAGCCTGTTTTTAGAATAATAGCTAATAGTAATAAACATATTTTTTTTCCTGTTTTCATTTTTTTCTCCTTTTTGCATAAATTTACCGGAGACAGGAGCCCTCTGCTTCAAAAAAATCAAATATTTTTTTAAAAAGAATAATTTTCCAGATATGGCGGCCGATATTGATAGATAAGGAGCAGTGAATGGAAAATACTCTTTTTGATAAGTATGGATTGGTTTTTGATTCCGGCAAGGTTATATTTAAAGAAGATGTAGAAGGGGATCAAATGTTTATAATCCAGGAAGGAAGTGTCAGAATAAGCAAGAACATAAATGGAAAGGAGCATATTCTTACAGTTCTTGGAAAGGGCGAGTTCTTTGGCGAGATGGCCATAGTTAATCGTATTAAAAGAACTGCTACCGCCACAGCGGTAGGAACCGTAAAACTCCTTTCTTTTGATAGAGCCGGGTTTGTAGGGATGATTGAAAAAAATGCCAAGATTGCGTTAAATATAATTGATAAACTCTGTAAGCGTTTACAGCAGGCTAATTCTCAGATAAAATATCTTGTCAAAAATGATGAAAAGGGTTTAATCGCTTTGAATTTGTACTATGCTTTTGTTGAGAAAGACATCTCGGAGCAACTGGATTCTGTAAAGACAGTTAGAGAATTGTCACTTAACCTTGAAATACCCCACGATGTTGTCCTGGGACATATAAAAAGATTTGCTGAGGCCGGTTATATAGTTCTGGGTGGAAATTCTATTTCCGTTTCCAACCTATCGGGACTGGCCAGGCTTGCCGGGAAGAATGGATAAGAAGAAATATTCGGTATTCTGCATCCTTCTTTTCAACTGGATTTGTCTTTTTGCCCAGGATCTTTCCATTCATAAAAACGATATAGAGATAACACAATCAATTGATGGAGGATATCATTTATATATAAAAAAGAGAGAGGGGATGGCCTCTGTGTTAATAACTTCCGCGACTGCCGATCCCCGGAAAAAAAAAGCCGTTTATGCACTGAGAGACCCTGTTTTTCATCCCGAAAATGGAAATGAACGAAGGATCCTGAATAAGAAATTTCTATCTGTAAAAGAGAAAAACTTTTTTTCATTAATTGATTCAACCCCGGAACCCCACCCGAGGTTCGGGAAGGCTTTTCATATTTTTATTCCCTATATCGTAGAGTACGGATATAGACCCCACACCTATGATCAACTACAGGTTCTCGATGGAACATATTTAAATATTCGTTCGTTCTCGCTTCCATACGGGGATTACGATGGTGCTTTTAAAGATAACCCTTTTGTTCTCAGGGTCAGGCAAAAATCCCGTTCAAATTCTGCTGAAAATAGTTTTATGGCTGAAGCGGTCAGGTCTTATAGCGAAATAGCCTCCATGACAGCGGCAAAATCTATAAAATCAGATGGCGAGAGGGATATCCTGACGAAGATAGCATCGATACTTGATGAAAAAGAGGGGGATAAGTCCCTCGATATTGTCATTGTTCTCGATACTACAAAAAGTATGGAAAACGATTTCCCATTTATACAGAAGATGCTCGTCCCCTTGTTGAAAAAGTATACAGCAAGTATCAAAGATTTAAGATTTGGAATGGTTTTCTACAAAGATTACATGGAAGAATATCTTACAAAGAAAACAGGGTTCTTCAGTGATATAGAAAGGGTACAGAAATTTCTTGATTCGATCAGCATAAAAGGCGGGAGAGACCTTCCCGAAGCAGTATACGAAGCCCTTTATTCAGCAATTACAGATTTTGTCTGGAAGGGGGAAAACAGGATTATCATCCTCATAGGGGATGCCCCCCCTCATCCAATGGCGAGGCAGAATATCGGAAAGAAAATTGTTTTCAAAAAAGCCGGGGAGAAGAACATCGAAATTAATACTATAATTCTTCCCCAATGACCTCTTTTTCTTCCTCTTGTTTCCTGTCTTTTCTCTTTTTCCGTTTTTTTGGATTATTCTCTATATGGGTGAGTTTTAGCTCGGAAAGATACTTGTATTTTTCGGGCAAACCCTTAACCTCACTGTATTTCAGAATTATATCGCTAAAGAGTTTCCTGGCAGTTTCGTAGTCTTTCTTCTTATAATAGATAAAAGCGATTTCATATTCTATACTAACAGCAATACTTTCATCAGTGGAAAATCGTTCAAGGCCGGCATTATAATAGGCAAGAGCACGTCGGTAATACTTTTTTGAATATGCATCCTGAGCCTTTCGCATTATTTCCTTTATGGTAAGATTTTCATCAATTACCTTCGGGGGCGAGCCACACGCTGCCGCAAAAAACAAAGTCAGAGAAACAATTAGAATTTTCATCAATTTTTCCTTTAAATATTACCGACTGGATGCAGAATAGACCTCATCCCGTATCGGCAGATTTTTTTTCAAATCACGAATAAACTCTTTAGCATCGCCCATCGGTACGTAGTTATCGCAGTTTTCAAGACTGCGCCGGGCGACAGTAAAGTATTTGTACACCTTTTCTTCTCCAAGCTTTTTTCTCCACTTCCCGGCATCACAGCGTACACGCAGATAGTACTGATCTCCATTCCCCCCGGGGGATCTGACCAGTTTGCAATGTATACAATTTGCACAATAAATTTTTTCTGCTGAATCACTTTCTGTAATTACCGGGACACTCTGGCTCTCTACCATTGTGACCTCCCTCTTTTTTTGCTTTATAGTATTATAATCGTCTTTTTTTAGTCAAGTATTTAGTGATTCCTCATGTTCCGAAACAATGCTAATACACACGGTCGGTTCATTTGTTATATCAAGGGAGTCAATTTCACTAAGGGCATTTCTGATGCTCCCTTCCCTTGCGGTATGGGTTGTAATTATCAACGGCACACTGCTTGATGCCCCGGGATTTTCAAGTAATTCTTTCTGGAGAACGGAAGATATACTAATACCGGAAACTCCAAATATTTTGGAGATTTTCGAAAGAACCCCCGGCTTATCCTTTACCATAATACGGATGTAATATCGGGTCGATGTCTCTTCTATGGGAATGAGAGGGCTGATTTTCTTGCTATCCGGCCAGATATTAAGATTTTCAAATGCTGATTTTGTAATGCCGGATGAAACGGAAACAATATCGGAGAGTATGGCGGAGGCAGTGGGTGTCCCCCCCGCACCCCGTCCATAGTACATTGTATGCCCCGAGGCATTTCCATAGAGGCTTATTGCATTGAATGAACCTGAGACCCATGCAAGGGG
>CAZEKV010000126.1:0-6655 GCA_964512945.1 uncultured Spirochaetales bacterium
GCATATTATGTGCGACAAACAGAAATCTCGAGAAGATGGTAAAGGAGGGCAAATTCAGGGAGGATTTACTATATCGCATAAATACCATCAAACTATTTATCCCCCCCTTAAGGGAGCGAAAGGATGATATAATTCCAATCTCAGAATATTTCATTGAAAGATACTCAAGAGAATTGAAAAAAGATTTAAAAAAATTAACACCGGGTGACAAAAATAAATTGAAATCATATCAATGGCCGGGGAATGTGAGAGAACTCAGGAATATTATTGAACGGGCAATTGTTTTGTCTGAGGGGGACAGGATCCTGTTACCTGAACTTCGGGTTGATGATTTTTCTGCGGATGAGAGCAACAGGCTTTTTGATATTGAAAAAGAAGCAATAAAAAATACTCTGGAAAAGACACGATGGAATATATCCTCTGCTGCAAGAATTCTCGGTATATCCAGAAGCACGCTGAGATATAGAATGGATAAATATAAAATCGGCTGATATCAACCGCCGTATTGGTTGATATCAACCAATATACTTTCTAAAAATTCTTATCCCCATAATCGGTAGTATCATAACTCCTTTTCCTGTAGATAGATATATAAAGATTTTTTTCAATAGGAGGATGGCATATATTTTGCTATGGAATAAGCAGATAATTTTTTTAAGGAGGTTCTTGTGGGAAAAGTAATAAAAACCATTGGGATTCTAAGTATTATTGTATTAATTTGTTTTTCGTTTTTTTCATGTGGTGGTAAAAACACCGGGGGGGACAAAAAAGATCAGGTGACCCTTGTTTTTACAAGCTGGAGGACAGAGGATATTGAGAGGATGGACCGTGTAAACGATGTTTTTACAAAAGCTCATCCAAACATCAAAATTGATTTTCAGCCCATAAATGACTCTGAGTACGATGCGCAGATGATGGCTGCCCTTGAAACGGGTACGGGTGCTGACATCATTTTTCTCAGATCATATTCCTCAGGGAGGAATGTCTATGATGGAGGATATCTATATGTTTTAAATAATGATCTTCCTGATCTGAAAGATCTTCCTTCGGCAGCAGTAAATGCGTGGGCTACGGAAGAGGGAAAGATATATGGTGTACCTTCTCTGGGTGTTACTCATGGAATTTATTATCATAAAGAAATATTTGATAAATACGGCCTTAAGGAACCAGAGACATGGAGTGAATTTATTGAATTATGTCAGACACTGAAGAAGAATGGGGAAAATGTTTTTGCTCAAGGTGCCCTTGATGACTGGACACTCTATGAAGTTGTTTTCAGTGGTTTGGGAGCCAACTTCTACGGGGGAGAAAAAAGCAGACAGGCTTTAATGGCAGGAAAAATGAAATTGACGGATGAGTCCTTTCTTAAGGCGTTCAGAGCTATAGCTGAACTTCGACAGTTTCTTCCTGAAGGCTATCAGGGACTTGATTATGTAAGTATGCAGCAGATGTTTGGTACAGGCCAGGCTGCCATGTTTATGGGAGGATCATGGGAAATCGGAATCTTAACCGATCTTGGAAGTACCGATCTGGGATGGTTTGCCCCTCCTGTTGCAAATAAAGGCGATGTTTTGCAGTATTGTTTTCATGTTGATGCAGGTATTGGTATTAACAAGGATACAAAGCATTTTGATGAGGCAATGGAGTATTTGAAGTGGACAACGACCACCGAGTTTGCACAGCTGATCATGAATGAAGTTCCGGGATTTTATTCGTATACCCCCGGGGATTACGATCTAACAAATTCCCTTGCGAAGAAGATGATTAATGCTGTCGATGGTGCTGAATGTACTGTTAGAACGGTGTGGGAAAAAATGTCGGATCAGTCGCCCAGCGGGAACGAAGCAATGGGTTTTGCTCTTCCAAAAATGATGAAAGGTGAGTTTACTCCTGAAGAAGCAGCTGCCTATGTTCAGGAACAGATTGATTCATGGTACACTCCATAATACTGGAATTCTAAAATAGAGTAGAGTATTATTGTAGGCGGTTTTGGTTGATTATCATCCAGGGCCGCCTGATATAATTCTAAATTACCAGATATAAGTTTTCTTTGTTTTTGAGATTTTATCTCATTTGTTGTAGTCTCTAAAAACATTCCTATGTTATAAAACGGCCGTGGTGCCGATAAAATTTTCTTAATCAGTGGAGGTTCTATGAATACTATCTGCAGGAGAAAGAAGAAACGTCTTTTCATTTTTTTCTTTCTCTTTCCGGGGATGGTAATATATACATGTTTTCTGCTTCTCCCGATACTGGATTCAATGCGTTTGAGTTTTTATTCGACAAAGGAAGATCCCAGCAGGCTTAGTATCGAAAGTGATGGTATTAAAAAAGAGGAAGTGCAAAGAAAAGGATTATTGCCTGATAAATTTGTAGGATTTGGAAATTATAAAAAGCTCTTTACTAAACCCGCGTTTAATAAAAAATTGACTAATGCCTTTTTTAATAATATCAAGTTCTTTTTTATTGTAACCTTCATCCAGAATATTATGGGTTTTTTTATGGCTTATGTTCTGACAAGAAAGATGTTGGGCATGAAATTTTTCCGAAAAATAAGTTTTATACCTACTACCATATCCGTCCTGGTGGTTGGATATATTTTCAGGTTGATATTAAACCCCAGATGGGGGATATTAAATAAATTGTTATACCTCATCGGTATGACGGACTTTAAAACTATGTCATGGCTCGGGGATCCGGGAACGGCTCTTCCTGTCCTGGCAATTGTTGTAAGCTGGCAGTTTATTGGTGAATCGATACTGTTTTATACTGCTGGAATGGATGCAATTCCCAATGAGGTGCTTGAAGCTGCAAAACTTGACGGTGTTTCTCCGATACAAGAAATCAAATATATTATTCTACCTTCCATCATGCCGATTGTCGGTATGGTAACTATTCTTATTTTCATTGGAGATTTTACCCAGTTTGATATTGTATATGCTATGGCTACGAGTCAGGCAAATCCCGAATTCGCAACAGATTTATTTGGATCACTGTTTTACCGTGTTACATTTTTCACTTCAGTGAGAGGAGGATGGGGTATGGGAATGGGTGCTGCCGTATCAACAATAATGTTTTTAATTGTTTTTGTAGGGGTGGTAGGTTGGCTTGCCCTTTTCAGGAAAAAGGAGAATTAGAATAATGAGAATTGATTTAAAATCGGCGTCTGTCAGAAAAAATATCGTACGATCAATATTCTTTTACTCTGCCCTTTTGTTGTACGGTTTTATAGTCTTATATCCAATATTTGTAATGATTCTGACCTCATTAAAAACAGTCAGAGAGATTGCTGTAAATCCATTTGGATTTCCCAAAGATTTTGGGATTTCAAATTTTGCAAGCTATTCAAAACTTATAACCAGAAAGGCTAATTATCCTTTATATTTCTACAACAGTATTTTTATAGTATTATGGTCAATTTTCCTGATAATCTGTGTTTCCTCTACGGCATCCTATGTTCTTGCCAGATATAAATTCCCTTTTAGAAAAGCAATTTATCTGTTTTTTGTCATGGGATTGATAATTCCCATCAGGCTGGGAACAATTAGTATTTTGAAGATTATGATTGCACTGAAATTGAATGACAATCTTTTTTCGATTGTAATACTAAGCATTGCTGTGGGAATACCTTTCGGCGTTTTTATTCTAAATGATTTTATAAAAATGATACCTGAAGAGCTTAGTAATGCTGCAAGGATTGATGGCTGCAGTGAAACGGGGATATTTTTTAGAATAATTTTTCCGTTGTTAAAACCGGCCGTTGCTACGGTCGCCATTGTTAATTTCATTCCCATATGGAATGATTTCTGGTTCCCCCTGATTTTATTGAAGTCTCCGGGAGTAAAAACAATACCTGTTGCAACGGCACAGCTTTTTGGTCAGTATCAGACAGATTATGGACTTGTTTTTGCTGTGTTAACCATGGCATCGTTGCCAGTAATTATTTTTTATCTGATTTTATCAAAACAGTTCGTAAAAGGCCTATCTGCCGGGGCTTTGAAGGGATAGGTGAAGGCAGGGTCTTAGCAGGACTATTTTGTATTAGTCCTGCCTCCCTGGTTTTGAGATGACAGAAAATTAAGAATTATTGGATTGACAATATCCGAACTCTCATACTGGACATTATGTCCGGCGTTTTTAATAACGTGGAATTCCGCATCGGGTATACTTGACAGGAGAAATTCGCTGTTTCTGACAGGGAGTACTTTATCTTCTTTCCCCCAGATCAATACCAGCGGGATTCCCAGTCTTTCAATTTTTTTGTAACAGGATTCGAGATTATAGATAGGCATATTACGTAATGTAGAGAGTATGGACGAAGAAAAATTTCTATATTTCAACTGTGTTTTAAACTGCTCCATAAACTCCGGGAATTCCTCAGGATTATTCAAGTTGTTACTGCATCTGCTGTCCATGATCATATTCCCCGCCACAGCCATGAAATAATCCCCCAGCAGGGGAAGCTTAACAAGCCTGGCCAGGAACTCTTCTTTCATCGGAAAGCCCACAGGGGCAATAAGGCATATCTTTTTTACAAGTTCAGGATGCCGTTCCGAGAAAACAGCTGCAACACCCCCACCAAGGGAAAGACCAATAATACTAATGGGCGGCTCTATCTCGAGTTTTTTCAGTAGTTCAAGCAGCTGGTTGTCAAACAGATTCTCATCATATTTGAGGCAAGGTCTATCTGAGAATCCCCTTCCAAAATGATTGTATCTAAGAACATAATAGCCCCTGTCTATCAGATCTTTAAACAAGAAATCCCAGCAATAATATGGAACGCTCAATCCCGAAACAAGAACAACCACCTCACCATTTTTATTCCCCTTCAGATCATATTGAACAAACCCCCTTGAAAGTTCAATAAATTTATCCGGGGCTGATCTGCGGATTTTATCATTTATCACCGGTTTACTGACTATAGACAAAAAATATGAAAAGGCTATTAGTAAGAAAAAAGCAAACGGTATGATAATTCTTTTTTTCAGTTTCATTATCTTTTCCTCATATTCTTTATACTGTATTTTTGCAGAAAATTCCTTGTTTTTATGATTTAATATTTTGAAGTGCTGATAGATGGTTTTTCAGGGAGGAAAAAACCCCGTCTGCGGAGAGCGAAGCGTCTATATTGGTTAGAATTTTTTTATTTTCATAATATTCTATTAGGGGCCTGGTTTTTTTTCTGTAAACCTTAATTCGATTTATTATTGATTTTTTACTGTCATCTTCCCTGATGTACAATTCTCCACCACAATAGTCGCATTTCCCTTTTTCTTTCGGCGGTATGTAATCTATATGAAAACTTTTTCCGCACTTACTGCAAATTCTACGCCCTGAAAGTCTTTTAACTATTTCTGCATCTGATAATCTAAAATTTATTACCCTGGTAATGAGGGACATCTTTTCCAGCTCCATAGCCTGGTTTATTGTCCTGGGAAATCCATCGAGGATGAAATCTTCTTTATCATTGATCCTTTTTCGTATCAATTTCGTTGTTAAATCATCGGGGACGAGTTTTCCCTCATCAATTAATTTTTTGACGCGTAATCCAATTTCATTTCTATCTTTTATGGCAGAACGAAAAATATCTCCCGTTGATATATGCTGCATTCCAAGTTCTGAACTGCATTTGTAGGCGATTGTCCCTTTGCCGGCTCCCGGGGGACCCAAAAAAACAAGTTTCATGATATTCTTCTTCCCTATTTTTTTTCTTCTTCCTGTCGGTATCTATCAGTACATTCCAGAGAGCAAAAGGGAAGAAAGCTTTCTTTTGATTTTTCAAAAAAACCACCGCAGTTTTTACATTTTGAAAAACGTTTTGTGCAGGAGAGGGAACAAAAAACCTTCCCTATCGCTTTTTTTCTCAAAATATATTTTCCGCAGTTTTTACAATTTATGTAATCTGAATCTTCACTCACTATCCATCTCTTATATCATGCAAGGAGTAACCGGAAATACCTGGCAATTGTACTTAATACTGGAATGATTCTCAAACGTAACCACACCCATTCTACAGGATTATATTTTAATAAGCAATTGGATTTTGAAAAAATAGGAATTATTTCTTTGATGTCGGGATATTAGATGGAAACTTTTTTAGAGATTCCGTATTGATTGCAAATCTCTTCGGAGGATATTATAATCTATAAGTGACGATATTAATATTTCGGGGGTTTAGATATGGAATTTATAGAAAAAGTTAAAGATGTTCTCAATCAGGGGCTTGTTACTTCAAAAGATCTTTTCGGCAAGGCAAAAGAGAGAGCAAGGGATCTTGGGGAAAAAGGAGTGATCAATTTCGAGATAATGCAGCTTCGAAATCAGGCGGAGAAATTAATTGGAAAGTTAGGTTCGATAACCTATGAGATTCTGGTTGTAGAGGAGCAGCAGGCTGTAAGCAAAAAAACATCAAATATCAGCGAAATTTTGAAAGAGATTGATGAAGTAAAGGGCAGGATTGAAGAAAAGGAGACCGAACTTGAAAGGCTTGATTCCTGATATCTTCTTTGCATAAGGAAAAAATCTCAGACCTGGGATCTTTAGTTTTGGAGTTTTTTTTCGTCACCGAGTATTTTAACTGGATTTTCAGGGAAGTTATCCAAACTGCTTGACAGAGATAGAGGTATTGTATAGACTGCGATTCGCTTCTCCGGGG
>CAZEKV010000127.1:0-6601 GCA_964512945.1 uncultured Spirochaetales bacterium
AACCAAAAATAAAGACAGGGTATTTATCCTCACTGTTTTTTTCTTTTTTTATACCGAATAAATGTACATCCGATTCAAAGAGATTCCATAGCTTGTATTTATCCCCTTTTACAAATAAACCTATTCTCTTACAGCTGTCTTTTACCTTTACATATTTGAATCCTATGGCATTAAGGATAACACGCTCCTGAACCTGAGGCCCGAAACCGAGTTTTCCGGAATACCATGAAAATGTCGGGGGACAGCATACATGATCTTCAAAGATCGTAGCGGGATTATAAGGAGACAGGAATTCCGCGAATATCATAAAAAAATACAGCAGGAATAGTACTATAAGAGAGGCCATAGCGACAGGACGTTTTGCGGCCTTTTTAATAAACTTTTTCATGAATTACCATACTTTATTCTGGGATCAACGACAGCTAGAAGTATGTCGGCAATTATCATACCCGACAGCACAAGGAAGCTTATAAACATAATATTTGCAAGAACCAGATAAATATCCTCTTGCAGAACCGCCTCATACATAAGTCTGCCTATTCCCGGATAGGAGAAAACAATCTCAAGGATGAGGGAGCCGGAGAAAAGCCCGGCAAGAAGGTTGGCACTGCTGGTGATATAGGGATTAAGGGTATTTCTAAAAGCGTGTGAGAGGTATATTCTCCTTTCGTTTATTCCCCTGGATCTAAGAGCCGTAATAAAGGGTTTTCCGAGCTGATCCAGCATGGTGGCCCTTATCATCCGCATTGAACCCCCTACCCCCGAGAGAAAGGCTCCTATCAGGGGAAGCAGAATATGATGCACATAGCTGAAAACAAATCCCGGGGGATTTGTTTTAAAGGGAAAGTCAGGATACGCAGTAATTGGAAAAAGCCTGGTACTGGCCGCAAATATCTGAAGGAGTATCAGCATCAGAATCCACGGGAACGAATGAAGAAAAAGTGCTGTAAAGGTTGCGGCAATATCTATTTTAGTTCCAACTTTTGATGAAAAATAAATTCCTGTGGCAAAAGACAGGGTGGTAAGGAAAAAAAGAGAGATTAAATTGAGGATGATAGAATTAACCATTCGGCTGCTGACAAGAAAAAGGATCGGTGCCCTCGAGACCATGGATCTTCCCAGATCGTGTTCCAGAAGAATCTGATGAAGCCATTTAAAATACTGCTGGTAGAAAGGGAGGTCGAGACCAAGCCTGTGCTTTGCTGCAGCTATCTCTTTTTCTGAGAATATATTATTGTCATTTCTAAATTCGGACATATTCATTATCTGACTTTTTACATAATTATCTACAACATCTCCAGGGGAGAGACTCATTAAAGCAAAGACGGCAAACCCCAACACGAAAAGTATTAGAACCATGGAGAATATTCTTTTTATAAGAAACGCTGCAAGGGGAAACTTTCTGGTGAAAATTAAAATAACATTCGCGAGGTCTTTGATCATATTTTCCGCTTCAATCTTTGAGAAAGAGATATTTGGTATCGAGACCATTTAAAGTATCGTAAAAGACATTATCCCAGCGGTCTCTAACCCCAAGAAAAGATAGGGGATGTACCAGATAGATAAAGGGAAGCTGATCCAGAAGAATTCGCTGGTATTCATTCCAGATCTTTACAGCTTTGCCCCGGTCGATGGTGTAGGATCCCTCATTGTAGAGGTAATCGATTCGTTTTTCCCATTCTGTGGCGGGCTTCTCCTGGAGGGGGCGCCATATATGGAAATTCCCCTTTGAGGGCCAGACATTTGATCCTCCGGTGGGCCAGTAGTTTGATCCCAGATAGAGAAAAACAGCATGCCAGTCGTAGCTGTTCATAATCATGTCAACCAATTTTTGAAAATCTATTGGCTTCACATCAGCCTTTATTCCAACCTTTTTGCATTCATCGGAAAAAATGTTCATAATATCAACACCGATGTTGTTTTCAATTCCGACATGGAGGTTAAATTCTATTTTATTTCCTTTCTTATCTTCCATGTTTCCATCGGCATTCTTTTCTATCCCTATTTCCTTGAGAAGACGTACAGCCCTGTCGGGATCGTAGGTGAATTTCTGCTTTATTGATTCATCATAGAAGGGATTCGCCGTTGCAAAAAAATGCAATGCGGGCTCTGCAAGTCCCCTGTAAACCTGTTTGATAATTCTTTTACGGTTTAATAAACAGCTCATGGCCTGGCGGAATTTGGTTTCAACAAACCAGGAGTAGTATTTTGTATCAATATTGGAAGGGTTCTGGTTGAATGTAAGAAAGCCGGCATTGAGGGACGCCCCCCCGTCGTAGACCGTATAATTTCTCTTTTCCCTGGAAAGCATTTCCTCAAGATCCTCCGGGCGGGCTTTGTAGGCATCCTTTTCTCCATTAAGAAAAAGAAGGTATTCGGTATTTCTATCGGGGACAATCTTATATATAATTTTTTCTATGTAGGGAAGGTGCACACCTTTTTTATCTGTTTTCCAGTAATTCTCGTTTTTTTTCAGAACAACCCTTACCCCCGGAGTGTATTCCAGAATATGGTACTCTCCCAGAGAGGGGATGGTTTTTGGGTCGGTATCAATACTCCAGAAATCCAGGAGAGCCTCTGTCCCCCCCCGTTCCTTTTCCTTCCTGAAAATATATTCCGGTCCAAAGAACATGTTCGATGATAGTATCGGATCGGCTACTATCCTGGGATAATGGAAGACAAATGAGCGGTCATCTATTTTTTCGATGCTTATCCGCTCTACGCTCCCATCCTCCATGTCTACAAACTGAGAATTATATCCCGGCTGCTGGAGGGCCTTGTCCCCTACAATTTCATCATACCAGAAGACTACGTCGTCAGAGCTTACTTTAACCCCTTTTCCACTTCCGGCCAGACTCCAGTAAAGGTCGTCTCTTAATGTAAAAATTACATCGAGTTTTTTATTTTTTTCATCTGTTTCCACTTTGAAGGCGGCCAGATTGGGAAGCCATTCGCGTTTGTTTGGATCATAATCGGCAAGAGAGTCATAGAGGACATCGATGACGGTTCTCGAGTCCCCATCACGGGCGGTCAGGGTATTAAAGGTTTTGGGATCATTTGTCAGACTGCTGTAATAAATTCCCCCCACCTTTCCATCTGCAAATTCCTGCCCTCCGGGTTTTCGCACGGTTCCCTCAAGAACGGGAGCCCCTCCGGTTTTCAAAGCCTCTATTTCTTTAAGGGAGAGTTCCCTTTCCTTTCCGCACGAAAGGGAAAGAAGAAAACCAATTATCAAAAAATAGAATACTTTTTTCATAAAAACCGCTCCAGCTATTGTTTCGCTTTTGCTATACAATAGCTGGTTACTCCGGGATATGTCAAGAAAGGTTTTTCAGCGGGGCGGACAGTTAAGAGAGAGGTGCCCCGGAGGGAGTTCTTTAATTATTCCCTCTCTCTGAGTTTGCAAATATCCATTTTCTATGTAAAATGGGTATTCAGATGAATATAAATGCCAAAATCGATTTATTCTCAAAGAATTCCGGGTTCAGGAGTCTCTCGGATAAAAACAGGAATTTTATTACGACAAAGGCAGAAGAATACTATTTGTCCTTTCAGGATATCAGAAAGCTGATTGACATTGCTCTGGATCTTGAGATGTGGGATGAAGGTTCCTTAGGGGATATATGGGATGATTCTTCTGCTGCGTTTTTAAAAGGCCGGGATCGAAAAAAGAAGATTCTTGGAAAAGTTGAGGCGAAATGGAAGAGCCTGAAAACGGATGAAATTGATTATTCTAATTTTAATAAAAGAGAGGCTCATTCCGGGGGGCTGGAATTTGTAAAGGATCATAATTTCAAAATCGGCCCGGGCAGATGTCCTGTCGCTTCTGAGAAAACCCGATGCTGCAATTTACTTACCCTCGATGCAGTAATAAACTGCGGATTTGATTGCAGCTATTGTTCAATACAATCCTTTTACGATGACAACAGGGTTTATTTCCACAGTAATCTTAGAAAGAAACTTTTTAATCTGGATTTTGATAAAAATAAGCTGTATCACATTGGAACCGGGCAATCTTCCGATTCGTTGATGTGGGGAAACCGGGAAGGTCTTTTTGATGATCTTACCGCTTTTGCCAGGAAAAATGCCAATGTGATCCTTGAGCTAAAAACAAAATCAGATAATATAAAATATTTCGAAGAAAATAGGATCCCTGAAAATATCATTGTTACATGGACATTAAACACGGATACCGTTATTAAAGCTGAGGAGCATTTTACCGCCTCCCTGCAGGATCGTTTGAAAGCAGCGAGGAAATTATCCGACATGGGAATCCTCGTGGGTTTCCATTTTCATCCGATTATTATCTATAAGGGATGGGAAAAAGAATATTCAGATATTTACACAAAGTTGCAGGAGATGTTTGATCCTGCCGGGACGGCAATGGTTTCTTTCGGCACCCTGACTTTTATAAAACCGGTTATAAAGAAGCTCCGTAAACGAAGGATGCGCAGCAAAGTTCTTCAGATCCCCCTTGAAGAAATTGCGGGAAAATATTCCTACACCATGGAAGATAAGATCCGGATGTTTAAATTTTCCTACGATTCTTTTAAAAGATGGCATAATAAGGTCTTTTTTTACCTGTGCATGGAGGATCCTGATTTATGGAGAAAGGTTTTTGGATATGAGTATCGAGATAACGATGTTTTTGAAGAAGAAATGAAGAAAAGCTATATGAAAAAAATAAAATCAAGATTTCAGACTTCACGGGGATTTTCGGCGCCGCAATAACGCACCAGGATTTTCGAGATGGTTGTTTATTATCAGGAAAATCTTATATATACTGTGGGTATGAAATATAGACTGGAAACAATTCCCGTAATAGATGCCTTCAAAGAAGATAGTGAATGCCCCCTGTGCATTCTTGATGATAAGGCAGAGAAGTCTTATGTTAGGTATTTTCTGGGGAATTCCGTAATGATTCCTGAAATAAGGGTAGAGGTCAATAAAACAGGGTTTTGTTCCGACCATCTTAGAAAACTCTTTGATGCAGGGGAAAAGCAGCCCCTCGGTTTGATGGTACACACCCATCTAATGTCTTTTATTGAATCTCTTAAAAAGGAGCAGGATAGAATAGGTCTGCATTCCGGGACTAAGGGGGGGGCAGACAGAAAACTGAGATCGGCGGTTGATTCCTATATCTCTGTTCTAAAAAATAACAACCGGAGCTGCATGATATGTGAGAGGATTGAAAAGAGGCTTAAGCGCTATTCCTTTACAATTTTGTATCTCTGGAAGAAGGAAGAGGAGTTCAGGGAAAAGCTGTCTTCTTCCAGGGGGTTTTGTTTTCATCACCTGATAGATGTTATGGAGATGGGAAAAGAGGTTTTGAGGGGAAAACTCCTTGGAGAGTGGGTAAATACTATTCTGAATCTCCAGGATAAAAACCTAAGGCGGCTTGAAGGGGAAATTTTGTGGTACACCCAAAAATTTGACTGCCGGAATGACGATAAGCCCTGGGGCACCTCCAGGGACGTCCTGAAAAGGCTTATACAGAAACTATCGGGGGTAAAGCTTTCCTGATTTACCGGTTTATATCCATTTGCCAGTTTATTATTTTACCCGCCATAATCGGAACAACTCCGTGACAAATTTTCGGAACCGTCCAGGCCTTTTTGCAGAGAGTTATTGTCCCTTTGTTCAGGGAGAGTCCGTAGAATTCAGCCCCGTGTTTACTTACAAAGCTTTCGAGGAGTTCGAGTTTTCCTGCTTTTTCGAATAAATCTGTGAGAAGCGGAATGGCAAGGGGGGAACTGTAGATTCCGGCTGCCCCCTCTCTTTTCTGTTTCTTTAGATGGGGGGCACTGTCGGATCCGAAAAAGAATTTTCTGTTCCCCGAAAAAACGGCGTTCCTGATTGCCTCTCTGTCCCGATTGGTTTTTACGACCGGTTTACAGAAGAGATGAGGGTTTAATTTCCCCCCGAGAAGATCATCAAGGGTAAAGAGAAGGTGGTGGACTGTTATGCTTCCTGCTGTATTTTCGGGCAGGCTAAGTACGGTGTCAATTCCTTCTTTTGTAGATATATGTTCGAGGACAATCTTCAGTCCGGGGAATTCCCCGGCAATATACTCAAGCTCGGGTAAAAAGGCCTTTTCTCTTTCAAGGCAGGGGGCTGAGGGGTTTTCCCCGTGGATGCTAAGAACAATACTGTTCTTTTCCATTTCCCTCAGAATGGGTTCTATTGTTTTTATGTCACTTATTCCATCTTCACTGTTGTGGGTGACCCCCGCGGGGTAGTATTTTCCGGCGACGGCTCCGGCCTTTTTCAATTCCGCTATATCTTCCGGAAGGGATGAGGGGGTTATCTTAAATGTCATGAGGGGTTCAAATCCGGAACCCGAATTTATTATCGCTTTTCTATATCTAATAACGTCTCCGGGGTTGATTATGGGGGGGATGGTATTGGGCATGACCACGGCTCTTGCAAAAAACCTCGCCGCATCTGCAGTGTATCTGGACATCTGCCTTCCCTGTCTGAGGTGAAGGTGCATGTCGTCGGGTTTTCTGATTTTTAGAATCATTGCTAAATATAGTATTAATTACTCCTTTCCGCAAGGCAGCGCCGCTGTAAATGAGCCGGCGGGACTTCCTGCACTATT
>CAZEKV010000128.1:0-6546 GCA_964512945.1 uncultured Spirochaetales bacterium
GGGAGTACAGAGAAACTCCAGACCCTGTTTTTCGGTATGGATTTTCAGTTTCCTATAAAAATCTTCATCCTGTTCAAGTTCCTTGAAACGATGGTAGAGGGATATTTCACCTCCGGGAAGATCGACAATACCCGTATTCTCATGAATAATCTCGTCTGCAAAAACAATCTGAAACTTTACGCAGTCCGCCCCGCATTCCGCAGCTGAATCAATAAGCCCGAAAGCCTTATCAATTGAGGCGTTATGAGCAGTGCCGATTTCGGCAACTATTTTAACCATTTCTGCCAGTTACCCTTTTTCCACTTCCAATCCCATTTTATTATGGCATCTTTGCGGATTTTTGTCTTCAGTTTTCCTGTATTTTATTTCTTTACAAATTTATCCAGTTTGTGTTTGATTTTATCGGGGATCTCCGCCCTTACATCTATGTAATTATTCTCGTATTTCTCTTTTATTACCTTCCCATGGCGGTGGAGATATGCAGTCAGGTCATGGCGGTCTGAAGGGAAGTGAAAATCTGCAATTCCTAATTCCCTTGTTGCGATTTCATCCATTATTCTTACTAGATCTTCCAGACCTTCTCCTGTTTCGGCAGAAAGGGAAACCGCCGGCGAATGGTTTTCTTCCAGTAAAGGGGGGAGAAGGCTTTCTTTTGCGAGATCAATCTTGTTAAATACGGTTATGATTTCCTTTTTTACGACCCCAAGTTCTTTTAGAACAGAGATTGTTGTCCTGAAGTGTTCGTTAATCTCAGGATTTGAAGAGTCGAGGACATGAATCAGAAAATCGGCATAAACAGCTTCCTCCAGTGTGGATTTAAAAGCATCGATGAGGTCATGGGGAAGATCCCTGATAAAACCTACAGTATCGGTTAACAGGAGATCCCGTCCGGAAGGGAGTTCCATCCTTTTTACAGTTGGATCCAGTGTTGCAAAAAGCTTGTTTTCTATAAAAACATCCGCTCCGGTAAGGGCTTTCAGCAAAGAAGATTTTCCCGCATTGGTGTATCCTACAATTGATGCCGTAATTACCGGTTTCCTGAGGCGCTTCTTTCTCTGAGTGGCTCTGGTTTTCTTTACTGTTAAAAGCTCTTTTTTCATTCTGCTGATTTTCCGTAAAACAATTCTGCGGTCGGTCTCAAGCTGGGTTTCTCCCTCTCCCCTTGTTCCCCTTGTCCCGCCTCTTTGCCTTGAAAGGTGGGTCCATGCCCTGGTGAGTCTGGGAAGTGAATACTCCATCCTTGCAAGACCGACCTGTAAAGCAGCCTCTTTTGTAACTGCCCTTGCGGCAAATATATCCAGAATCACCTCCTGTCTGTCAATTACGCATAATTCCGAAAAAGCTTCCCAGTTCCTCTGCTGAGAGGGACTCAGGCTATCACTGAAAACAATACATTCCGTTTCAAGTTTTTTTGCCGTTCTTATTATTTCTTCCGTTTTCCCGGTACCCGTTAAAAATTGCGAGCCGGGACGCTTCAGGTTTACAATTATGCTTACTGTAATCCTCAGACCCATTGTTGTGACAAGTCCTTTGAGTTCATCTATATGTTTCTTCAGGGTGTTTTCATCTATTCCTGGGTGTCTGATGAAGACTATACAGGCATTTTTTACAGATCTGGAAAATATTCCTGCAGATGAATTGTTAATTTTTGACATAGTTTTGTCGACCATATTATGGAATATCACAGATTTTTCAAGGGTTTTAGGGGTTTTTCGGGACGGTTTGGATTCAAAAAGAGGTTTTTCCCCCAGTTTTTATATTTTTTGGAAAAAAAGTGTAACTTTTATATTTATTTACATTTTTTCTTGACAGGTAAAAAAGCGGTTGTTATACTGGTTCTAGTTAAAAAGGGGGTAAAGGCGGGTCGTAGACCTGTTCCCTGGATAATATAAGGAGAAAATAGATGAAAAAAGCGTTATTACTATTAATGGTTCTCTTCGCCCTGACGGGGTTCGCTTTTGCCCAGGACGAGGAAGGACAGGATGACGGCGGTGCCCTGACCCTTGCGGGTCTTGAGGAAAGAGTGGCTGCCCTTGAAGAAAATCAGGGTGCATCCTTCAATTTAGAGGGTTCGGTAGGATTCTGGTGGGTGGTAAACATGAATGATACGGAGAATATCAGACATGGTTTTCACAATGTTAATGATCTTCATATGACCCTTATCTGGAAAGATTACGAATCTATGAGTTCAGAACCTGGAAATGACTGTGTTGAAGATCCAAAGGTTTATGCTGAGATAGTTATTGATGAGATCTTTCTCGGTATAGATTCTAACAGGGGTGAAAGTCCTGAAACTATATTGGGTTTTGATACTGACGGTGATGGTGAGGCTGATGAGTTTGTTAATACTTGTGATCCTGACAATAGTGCCACTTTCCCCTGGACATGGGATGGCCTGATGATTTCACTGGATTATGCAAAGCTTCATATCTACGATGCCTACATCGAAGTATTTGGTCCTGGCGATCCTGCAAGTGAAACTGATTATGAGCATGTTTATATATCACCTTCACCTATGGGCATCTGGGGTCCTAACGGAGGAAGTAGTTGGCTTGCTAATGAGATGATAGACAGCAATGAAGATGATTCTGTGGGCGGACTTGCAGTGGGTTATGAGAATGACATGATTTCTACAAGCCTGGCAATTTCTACCGAGGCATGTCCTGAAGAGCAGAATACTGCTACATCCAACAAATACTGGCTGGATTATGATTTTGAGATTACTCTGATCGAGGCTCTTACCATAAACACAGGGTTTAACATTGGTCTTGGTTATGAGAACTTCGCACCTGTTGGATTTGGAGCCGGGGTTTCCTATGATCTCGAAATTAATGACTCTCTTTCACTCATACCTGCTGTAGGTTTTGACGGTGTATTTACGGTTGATGACAGGACTCCCGGTAATGGATCGGCTTTTGAATTCGCTATTGGAGTGGGGGTTACCCTTTCAACCGGTGAGAAGGAGTCGCTTTCTCTTGGTACTAGCATGGACTGCGGCGGAATGGGTGAAATGTGGCCTGAAGGCGACGAAGATTGTATCCCCGGTCTAACTGTTGGTATGTCCTTGTATAAACCACATGAGAATATTGTTGGAGTTGGAGCCGATGATATGCAGATGAGTATGGCTGTTTCTTTCTTTGAAGGAAGAGATGAGGGGCAGGGAATCCTTCCCGGTTTTGCTGCTGCAGTTTCCTTTGAAATAGCCGATGTTCTTGCCGACGATAAGATTCTTGGTTTTTTCATGTATGCTGAATACGCAATTCCTGTTACTGACTGTATGAATATAGTTCCTTCAATTGGTACTGTGTATTATTCCAAACGAACAAATACGGATCTCTGGGATAATGGAGAGGTCGGTGACGATAACTGGAATGAGGCCGGTCGTCTTGGAGCCTTTGGTGGTGCTTTGTACGCACATCTTGGTGTAAGCGTTGAAGAAATAGCTCCACATTGTGATCTTCACCTGATATGGGATTCCAAGAACCTTTTCCGAACAGATCCTGAACTTGGTTCTATTGGACTCGGGATGATGGTTAATTTCTAATAAGCCCGGTTTATTGAAACTAATGGATTATTACAGGCGTGCTTCTCTGGAAGCACGCCTTTTTTGTTTTAAGCTAAAATAGATAAGGGGAGTTCATTTAAAGACTGTTTTTTTTACTAAAAAAAAGTGTGATAAATAAGGGGTGTTTTAATTCATAACCTATATCATTATTGTATACTGTTTTTTTTATTTTTAAAAAAAAGTCTGATAAAATACGACGACCTGAAACAGCAACAGGGTGTAAAATCTCCCTACTGTTTTTTTTACTAAAAAAAAGTCTGATAAAATACGACGACCTGAAACAGCAACAGGGTGTAAAATCTCCCTACTGTTTTTTTTATTGTTGAAATAAAGTGGATTTGTACCGAAAATAGGGAATATAAAAGGTGGGTTTGATATGAAGAAACTGCTATTTTTAATTATTTTTTTTGTTTTTTTTACCGCATGTTTTGATTCTGGTGTGGAATACAGGGAAGAACGGAGTGTGGGAATTGCCAGGAATAGAATAAAGAGCCTTGAAATAAGGTGCGTAAGCGGGGATCTTGATGTAAATAGTGTCTACGGGATATCCAGGATAACGGCAACGGCGGAAATTACCATTAATGAAAAAGATGCCAGGGCAAAGAAGTTAATAGAGAAAAATCTTGTTCTTACGATAAAGGATCACGGCAGCAGGGCGGTTTTAACAGCGGAATTAAAAAATAGTTTAATATTGTTTTATAAAACTTATAAAGGCCGGATGCATGTTAATTTACGGGTTCCCTCCGGGCTGGATATCAAAATAGTTGATAAAAAAGGTGGGATTTACGCCTCAAATATCAGAAACAAGGTGACCATTGTCGATGGTGAAGGGGATATTGATATTGAAAATATGCGTGGCGATCTTGAAATATCCGATAAAGCCGGTGAAATTAATATAGAGAATTTAACAGGCAATCTGAGGATCCTGGATATTGCAGGGAAAATCAGGATAAAGAATGCTACGGGGAAAATAAGGATTGATGACAGGGGCGGTGATATTGAGCTTACTCATATAAGGGGAAATATTGAGTTGAAAGACACCTCCGGAAAGATCTTTATAGAAAATGTGAAGGGAAATGTTGAAATAAAAGAGTCTGGAAAAGGCGATGTGCTTATAAAAAATGTAACCGGAATGGTTATACAAAAAGACTAATTTTTTGAAGTAATCTGCTGATTTCCTCTGTTTAATTATATAAACGGTTTCAGGAACCGTAAATCTAACGGAGGGAAAAAAATGAACAGCCTAAATTCAATTTTACTGGATGGTAATCTCACAAAAGATCCCGAGCTTCGGGAAACAACAAAAGGAACTCATGTTTGTAGTTTCGGAGTTGCCTCAAACAGGTTTTACAAAGTAGACAACGAGAATCAGCAGGAGGTGTCCTTCTTTGACGTTGAAACGTGGTCGAAGCTTGCCGAGAATTGCAATGAATATCTCAAAAAGGGAAGGGGTGTGAGGGTTGTAGGAAGATTAAAGCAGGACAGGTGGACGGATCTAAACGGGAAGAAGCACTCAAAAATTAAAATTATTGCGGAGCATGTCGAATTTAAACCCAATTTCAAGCATAAGAAGGAGTATGTTGAATCGCCTCCAGGAGCTAAAAAAGAAGAATTGGCAGAGGTTATCTAAAAAAATTATCAGTTCTATGGTGTTGACATTCTAATAGAGGGAGTGTATTCTGATACCGGTGTTTCTACGCATAGAAACACCGGTATTTTTTTACAGGAGCCGCTTCATTGAATCGAGAAAAAAGAAGGGATGGGATAATAAAAACAGTTAATGCCGAAAGGTTTACCCCCTATTCTCTTGCAAAAAAACTGAATGCAAAAGTCATCCTTGAATCAGCCTCTTTTAATAAAGGCAAAGAAAGGTATTCACTCCTTATGATTAAGGAGGCGTTCAGGGTAACCCAGGAGCATGGGAGAATTTTCCTTTACCGGGAAAATAAGAAATATCGCATAATAAGCGGAGCCGGAGATATTCTTGATGTGCTTCTATATTTTGGATACCAGCATCCTCCCCTCCATCAGGATATTCCCGTTCCCGCAGGGGGAATAGGCTTTCTTTCATATGAATTTGCCGCTAATTGCGATAGAATAAATTTCAAAGAAAAGGAAGATCCTCTTGCCTTACCCGATGCCTCTTTTCTCTTCGGGCATGTTTTTATTGTGTTCGATCATTATTCGGATGTTTTATATCTAATAGGATTGAATTACAGGGAGAGCGAGGTCAATCTGAGAAAAGAAATAGATGAAATTGAAAAAAAAATAAATGATATGGACTTTAATTATCTGGTTCCTGAGAGGGCCGAATATAAGGCTGAAATCCTTACATCCAGTACAGAAAAGGGGACTTTTATTGAGGGTGTGAAAAAAGTAAAGGAGGAAATAATTAAGGGGAATTTGCTTCAAGGGGTATTATCACGCCGGATAAGGATCAAAACAGATATCCCTGCTATTGAGGCATATAAAAATCTGAGATCTTCAAATCCCTCCCCCTATTTGTTCTATATTGATTATAATCAGTATCAGCTTTTTGGAGCCTCACCCGAAGTACATCTGAAGATAAAAGAACGCCACGCTCTCATAAGACCCATAGCGGGTACAAGAAGACGGGGTAAAACCCCGGAAGAGGATGCGGCTCTTGAAAAAGAATTACTGGAAGATAAAAAGGAGCTTGCCGAGCATCTAATGTTGATAGATCTGGGGAGAAATGATCTCGGCAGGATCTGTAAATCGGGAAGTGTGGTTGTTACAGAGTGTATGACAACTGAATATTATTCCCAGGTAATGCATATAGTCTCTCAGGTTGAAGGGATCCTTGGGGATGGGGTAAACGCTGCGGAGGCTATTAGGGCAACTTTCCCGGCAGGTACGGTATCTGGAGCCCCAAAGATAAAAGCTATTGAAGTGATAGATTCCATCGAAAGGGAGCCGAGAAAATTCTATGCGGGACTTGTCGGGTATATAGAATCGGACGG
>CAZEKV010000129.1:0-6527 GCA_964512945.1 uncultured Spirochaetales bacterium
GACAGGTATTTTGAATATAAATACGGGAAGCTTGAATATCGTTCACTCAATATAGTTTTTAAAACCCTGGATCGGAAAAAATATCAGGAGGCCGCCGTTGTTAATTATCCAAATGATTACGACTGGACAAGAATAACGGAATTCAAATACTTCCTTGATGAAAAATCTGATAAAACAACAATTTGTTACGAATATCCGCGTGCAGAGGGGGAACCCTATTATGTTGTTATGACAGAGGAGAATATGGAAAAAAGAGCGAGGTATATCACTGACGTGAAAAACCTTGAAAAAAAGGGGAAAAATCTTTTTATAGGAAGGCTTGCCGAATACAAGTACTACAACATGGATCAGGTAATAAGGGCATCGCTGGATAAAATAAAGGAATATCTATAATATGAAAACCAAAATAATTGCATTTTTACTGATTTTTTCGGCTGCTGCATCTCTCTCTGCACAAAAAATAAAGAATGTGCCCTATGACAGCAGTATCTACAATTTTCTGGACAAGGCATATGCCAGGGGATGGATATATTATTTACCACAAACACGCCCGTATTCGGAAAAAAAATGTTTTGAGTATTTGCTGTCCGTAAATGAATATCTTACCGAACACCCCGACGAAGCGGCTCCCATCATAAAAAAACAGCTTTATGGTTATCTAAAGCTCTTAAAAGATGAGAGATACCATAATATTAAAAGCAAGAAAAAATTCCTGGGAACATATGGTTTGTTTGATTTTGGCTTTGATACAGGCCTAACCGCTCCCCTTAACAGATTGGGGGATTCTGTTCCAACGGTAAGCCAAACTTTTATCGGCGAGATGTACAGCGATATCTTCTTTCTCGGCCTTGAAAGCCGCACAACCCTCGCGCTCATACCCTACAGCACTTCTCCGTACAGGAAATTCCACAAGCCATACGATGCCGATTACAACCTCTATACCTGGAATCTTACCTCGGGTTCGGGGGGATTCAACCTGAATGAAAACCATACCCCCGGCCACGTTGATGTTTCACTCCTTGTAAACAGTAAATCACAGATTTCACTCGACCTGAAACTTGTTTCTTTCCATTTCGGGAGGGAAAGCCTTTCCTGGGGGCCCAGTCCCAACTCAAATTTATCGCTTTCCAGAACGGCAAAACCCTATGACTACATAAGAATGGATCTTCCCATGGGGAAAAAAGCCAATTTTACCTGGATGACAGGTTTCTTAAGGGATGCTGATGCGAAGAAAATAATTAATACCCATAGATTTGAAATACAGCCCTTTAAGTGCTTTCAGTTCGCAATTTATGAATCGGTAATCTATTCCAACCGTTTTGAATTAGGCTATATCAACCCCTTTTCGCTCTACTACATAAGTGAAGTAATGAACGGAGATCATGACAACAAACTCGGTGGTATGGATTTCGTTTTCAGGGCTCCAAAAGCTAAAATTTATTTTTCCGTGTTTGCAGACGACTGGGATCTTGGAAAACTTTTTAGAACAAATTATTTCCACAATGAATGCGGATTTATTCTTGGAACCCAGATATTTGATATAGTTCCGGGATTGTACATGAATTTTGAATATGCCCACATGAGCCACTGGATGTATACCCACGAACGCCACAGCAACAGCTATCAGCATTACGGCTCACACCTTGGACATTACCTTAACCCCAATGCACATATCGCTTTTATGGATATTAAGTATGACATAAAGCCGACACTCACGGTCGGAACCTCCTTCTGGTTTACGCAGGACGGACCGACAGACATAGACAGTGATCCCCATAATCCTGGATGGGATATGGGAATATACGACGACTGGAACAATTACTACAACTACATGGACTATGGTATTTCGGGGGCTATAAGAGAAACAAATATAGACTGGACCCTCTCATGCGAATACCGCATACCCTATTATGGAGTAAAAATCAGGGGATCCTATTCCCTCGAATATACAAAAAATGAACATAAAGTTGCGGGAAGAAACAGGTGGAACCATATTGTAGGAATAGAAGCAGCATGGTTGAAACATTGAGAAAAAAGATTTTATTATTTTCTGTAATTCAAATATTCCTTTGTATTTGCAGTTTTTCAGGGATTTATTCTGAAAACAACCAGAAAGTTATACATCTTAGTTCCGAATTGTATCAGGAAATGAAGGCTGTTTACCTTGATGCAGGGCTTTCCATGCCCTTTTCCTCCTTTCCATGGACAAAAGATGAGTTTTTAAGGGCTCTTGACCGTGTACCTGTCGCGGCTCTGTCCGGTAAAGGAAAAACTTTGTTCAGTCATATCCTGAGCGAACTAAAAGAAAGACCCTTTTTTAAAGAAGAGGGGGGGCGCTTTTCTTTTGATATGTCCCTCGAATTCAATCTGGAATCCTATCTCCACACAAATAATAACCCATCAAGCTGGACACATGGTTTTGAAGAAAGACTGCCTCTCTTAAACCTTCCAATAGAGTTCTGGTTTTTCGACAGTTTCTACATGGATGTCGAAATCGGACTGAAGGAAGAATACAGAGCGATCTCTGAAGACAACAATAACCACTGGAATATTTTTCGAAAATTTAACAATATTGACTGGTATTTCCCATCCAGAGCCTTTCTCTCCGTCGGAGGGGAACACTGGAATATTCAGCTCGGAAGGGATCAACTCGAATGGGGAAACGGTCAGAATGGCAATTTGATGCTCTCCGACTATTCGGAATTCCACGATTTTTTGAAATTTACCACCTACTGGAAAAATTTTAAATTCACCACACTCTATATTGTTACCGATGCCTGGGCCTCGAACTGGGAGAAGGATCTCTACGATGCCAATGGCGATGGAGACTTTGAAGGAGAACCTGATGAGCAGGCAGCATTTGACAAAGATTTTGGGACAACCTATAAAGCCTTTTTTGGACACCGCTTTGAATTCAGGATGTTTAAACGCCTTGGCCTCGCTCTAACAGAATCTGTTATTTTTGGCAACACACGCCCGGAACTCAGGGACTTCAGCCCCCTTATGATATTTCACAACTGGTTTATTCCAGAGAGAACAAATTCCTTAATCACAATTGATGTTGACCTCAATCCATATAAATACTGCGATGTTTACTTTCAGTATGCCATAGATGAATTTAAGACTTCTTACGAAAAAGCCGGAGGCAACACAAAACCCGGAGCAAATGGAATGCTCGCCGGTATTACCTGTCTTATCCCCATATGGAAGGGCTATCTAAACGGGACATTTGAATGGGCAAAAACAGATCCATGGCTCTACAACCATGAAAACCCCCTGATGCGCCATACCTCACGAAGGAGAATATGGTCCTATATTTCCCCCGACGGATATGAATATATTGAAAAACCCCTGGGTCTCGAAGAGGGGGCCGATGCGATTGTCTGGTTTTTTACTGCAAATTACAGACTTCCCGACAAGTTCGGTGTCGGCTTCGATTTTAAACATGTCAAAAAGGGCGAGCATAATTATAAAACAGACTATGATACGGGGCAGGATGCGGTAGGCCTCAAAACACCAACCGGCTCTCCAAAAAAGAGTGCAATATTCCATCTCTACGGGGATTACACCCCGTGGTCATGTTTGAATCTCGGCACCCATTTTTACTGGATTAAAGGGCATCATGAGGATTTCGAATGGATCTTCTATCTGAAATTCGATGTTAAAGAACTATGCGATTTAATATTGTACTAGTTGAACCCGAAATACCCCAGAATACCGGAAATATAGCCCGCACATGTGCCGCTACAAAAACCATCCTCCATCTTGTAAAACCCCTGGGGTTTTCAACCGAAAGTAAATACATGAAAAGAGCCGGTCTCGATTACTGGGATAAGCTGGATATTTTTTATTACGAAAATCTTGGGGATTTTTTCAAAAAAACAAACGGAAGCAGCTATTTTTTTGCATCTACAAAATCAGAAAATAACTATTCCGATATGAGTTATCCCCCGGGATCTTATTTAATTTTTGGAAAAGAAACTGCAGGTCTGCCCGAAGATATTCTCAGAGATAACAGGGAAAAATCAATACGAATACCAATGGAAAAATCCTCAAGGTCTCTTAACCTCTCAAATGCTGCGGCCATTGTCCTGTACGAAGCCCTGCGTCAAAATGGTTTTCCGAATTTATTAGAAAGGGGAGATTTGGGTGGGTGATAGGAATTTGCTATTTCTCAGGGGCTAATATCCCGTTTCCAGCGGAAAGGTGAAGTGAGGGCTTGACTTTTTTGTTTAGCAGCTATATTATCTTTTTTATGGGACTTGATGATAATTTCTATTTCTTAACCACAAAGTTCTTCAGTATCGCCGAGAAATATCTTGAGGTTAAGAGTTTTTGCAAAGACTACGGCGCCGGATTCGAGTTGTACCCCTCGGAAATCCATATGGTCGTTTTAATCTCGGATCATCCCGGGATAAATATTACAATGATTGCTGCAAAACTTGGAATAACGAAGGGGGCGGTATCTCAGATGATAAAGAAACTTGAAGACAAGGGACTGGTTCAGAGATATAAATCCCCTGACAACAGGAAAGAAGTAATGGTTAGATTGACCGATTCAGGAAGAATTGCTAATCAAAATCACGGCAAAGACAAAAAGGAATTCGACATGCCGATTATTGATGAATTAAAGAAAATGTCAGAAGAAAAACTGGATTTTCTGAAATATGTCTTTGCATGGCTTGATGATTACATGGATGAAGCCTGCAGGCATTTTAAAGCCGGTAAAGGGGAAAAAAAGTAAAAGGATATTTTTTTACATAATAGTTTAGCAACTAAATAATAAGGAATTGATATGGACAAATTATTAAAATTTAGAATACCGGTAATACTTGTATTCATCGGACTTGTAATATTTCTTGGAACGAATATTCCAACAATAAAGAGAGATGCGGGAATAGGAGCCCTTCTCCCAAAAGATAATCCCGATTACCTTTACTCAACGGAAATGGAAGAGCTCTTTGGAAGTGAGAATCAAATCGTTATAGGAATAAGCAGCCGGACAACAATATATAGAAAGGACGTAATTGAGGTAATAAAAAGGCTGACAGATTTCCTTTCCAATCATGAAGATGTGTATGAAGATGATGTTTTTAGTATAAGCAAGATAGACAATATCCGCGGCGAGGACGGGTTTATCCTGGTTGAACCCCTGATAGAAGAAGACTTGTTGCCTGAAGATATTAATTACGATGAATTAAGAAGAAATATTGAATCAAACAGCCTGTTCAACGGAAGACTTGTTTCCACAGACGGACGCAGTACACTTATTATTGCCTCTCTGGGAAAGGAAATTACCTTAAGCGATACAAGACTTGAGAATTTAACAAATGATATAAGAAGCTGCATTGGGAGATTAAAAACCAGGTATAAAAATGTTGAAATAAATTTATCCGGCGAGCCGGTCTCAATGGCTATGGTTGCCTCCTATATGAAAACCGATATAACAAAATTATTTCCTTTTGCCTTGATAGTTGTGATAATAGTTCTAATAGTTTTATTGAAAAGATTTTCAGGAGTTATCGCACCCGTCATTGTCACATTATTCAGTATTGTCTCCGCTTTTGGATTAAAGGGAATAATTGGATCGGATCTGACAATAGCAGAAACAATTATACCGGTTATGCTAATTGCTATTGGATGTGCTGACGGTGTTCATATAGCCAGTGAATTCTTTGGACATCGCAGGAAAGGAATGGACGTAAAACCTGCTATTATCGAAACAATGCGGGAATTGACAATGCCTGTCATAATGACATCCGTTACAACGGGACTGGGCTTTGCCTCTCTTCTGGCTTCTCCCGGGATCTCGATCAAGAATATGGGTCTCTTCCTTACCGCAGGTGTAATGTTTGCGATGATTTTTTCACTCTTTTTAATCCCCATGATTTTATCCTTTTCCGGCAGCTCAAAACCTGTCAGTCCAAAAAAACCAAAAAAGGCAAAAGCATATGACGGGGAAAACCCAATATACCTGAAAACCGTAAAGCGTATAAGCAAGCGTATAATTCGCTTCAAAAAGACAATCGCTGCTGTTTCGGGGCTTTTCCTTCTGATATCAATCATCGGTGTTTTAAATGTAGAAGTCGAATCGGACGAAATCCAGTATTTTAAAAAGAATAATCCGCTGCGCCAGGCTACGGATAAAATTGAAAAAGATCTCGGGGGCATTGTTTCTCTGGATATTATCCTTGAGGGAGAAAAGAGCGATACAATGAAAAATCCGGAGGTTCTGGAATTTATCAAAAAAATGCAGAATTATCTAAACAAGCATGAACTTGTCAGCTATTCGGTTTCCATCGCCGACTATATTGAAAGGATGAATTTTGTTATACACGACAACGATAAAGACTTTAACAGGCTGCCAGGAAAGATAGAAATTGTCGATGGCGAAAAAATACCCGGGACGTTTCAAACCGCCCAGCTGCTTTTACTGTACTAAATGGGGGGAGGCGAAGTTCTCGATGAGCTGGTGGATTCCGATTATAGAAGAACAAGTAAAACAGAAATCAACTTTTATAGCTGTA
>CAZEKV010000130.1:0-6492 GCA_964512945.1 uncultured Spirochaetales bacterium
ATTCTTATACCTTATGTCGTGTTCGGATGCCACGCATTGAGTATAACATATTACCAGCTGCAGGGCAATTTCTCTTTTTAAAAAGCCGGGAATGTCGGGGAACCAGCATAAAAAGCAACTGAAATTGAGAGAACTTTAATTATCCCTGCCCTCTTGTCATCCGCCCCAGGCAAATTATTGTCCTGTGTCAGAGATTTCCGCTTGACATAAAAAGAGCAAATGATAGAATCATCAGCACATGAAACTAACAAGAAAAAATACAATTTCCATGGTGTGCTTCCTGCTTCTGTGGCTTCTCATTGGTTCGCTTGCCTGGGAACTCCTGGAACGCCTTCTCTCGAGCGGGGGAATTGTGATGTTCTCCAGTACTTTGAAACTTGGATTTGACCTGTCTGTTATTTCTTTCTATTTCAAGATTAACCCGGGATCATTTTTTGGTTTATTATTTGGAGTTCTTCTCTTCAAAATACTATAGTGGAAAAAATCATCCTGGCTTCTTCGTCCCCCAGGCGAAGAGATATCCTGAGACTCCTGAAAATACCCTTTGAGGCTGTCCCTGTTGACATTGACGAAAAAATAACAAAAAAATCGGTATCCCTTCAAACAATTAAGCTTTCAAAAAGTAAGGTAATGAAAATAATTGATTCTCCTGCCTATAATTCTTTCAACTGGATTCTGGGAGGAGATACCCTCATTGAATTCGATAATAGGATAATTGGTAAACCTGAGAATAAAACCGAGGCTTTTAATCTGCTTTCCTCTTTCTCCGGCAGAAAGCATCGTGTTTTTACAGGACTTTCCTTCTTTTCCAGAAAAAATAATAGAATTTCCAGTCTCTGGTGTAAAACCGAGGTCATTTTTTCAAGAATCTCCGAAAAAGAAATTAACTGGTATATAAATACCGGAGAATGGAAAGATGCAGCAGGGGGTTATAAAATACAGAAATTGGGAGCCTGTCTTATTAAAAAAATAATAGGTTCCTATAGCAATGTTATGGGCTTGCCAATTCACAGATTTTATGGCATGTTAAGAGCCTGTAATTATCCGATTTTGAACGGATAAAAAATTTCCGTTTGTATTTATTGATACAAATGAGACTAAAGAGAAGGAATTATGGTAGCATCTGGTATCATAATGAGGAGAGTATTTTGGCTGTAGTAACTATGAAAAGTTTGCTGGAATCAGGTGTTCATTTTGGGCATCAAACAAAACGGTGGGATCCCAGGATGAAGAAGTTCATCTTCGCCGAAAGAAACGGGATTCATATTATCGATTTACAGAAAACAATTGTTTCAATAAAAGAAGCCTATGAGGTTGTAAGGAATTTCGTCCACAGTGGAAAATCGATTCTGTTTGTCGGCACAAAAAAGCAAGCTCAGCAAGCAGTCGAGCGGGAAGCAAAACGCTGCGGAATGTACTATGTAATAAACAGATGGCTTGGAGGGATGCTGACAAACTTCAAAACCATTAAGAAATCCATATTGCGCTTGAAGAAAATTGAGAAAATGGAAATCGACGGGACATATGATAGTCTCACAAAAAAGGAGATATCCCGTCTAAATAAAGAAAAATCCTCTCTTGAGAAAAACCTCGGGGGGATAAAAGAGATGAAAGATCTTCCGGGAGCGGTATTTATTATCGATCCTAGAAAAGAAGCTATCGCTGTCGCAGAGGCCAGCAAGATTGGAATCCCTATTATTGCAATTGTAGATACGAACTGCAATCCGACCGGAATAGACTACCCGATTCCTGGAAATGATGATGCTATTCGTGCCATAACACTTTTTACACAGATAATCGCCAACGCCGTAATTGAAGCCGACAATGAAATCGGACTTGAGGTAATTGAAACCCTGCAGAATGAGGATGAAAAAAGCGACTCCTCAGCAGAAAACTCCGAAAAAAAAGTTGAGGAAAAAACAGTTGAAAAAACGCCTGAAAAGGTAGATAAAAAAGTAACTGAAGAAGCAGAAAAAGAAACTGTTAAAAAAACAGCTAAAAAAGAAACTGAGAAAACTGCCGAAAAAACTGTTAAAAAAACAGAAGCAGTTACCAAAAAGCCGGAAAAACCAGAGGAAAAACAGAAAACACCTACAGAAAAGGAAAACTTTTCTGTGGATGATTACTCCACTTACGAACCGGCGGAAGCTGAAAAAAATACTGAAAATACCCCGAAAAAAACTGCGGCTGGAAAAAAGGGTGCAAAGAAAGCTAAAAAGGAGAAAATTGAAGAAAATACTGAAAAAACACTGGTTTCTGATCCGGAGCAGGAGGAATCCGGCAAAACCATAATGAGCGAGTGATTCTCAATTACTGTAGTTAAGCAATTTTAATGAAAATATTTTTTTTAGAGAATATGGATTTGAAACGATCCGCATAGCATGATAAGGAGTAGTGTTTTGGAGATAAAAGCGTTAGATGTTAAAAAATTACGGGAAAAGACCGGAGCAGGGATTCTGGACTGTAAAAATGCACTTGTAACTGCAAAGGGCGATTTTCAGTCTGCCGAGAAAGCATTAAAAAAAATGGGACTGGCTGCTGTAGCCAAACGAAGTGGGAAAGCCACAAATGAGGGAAGAATTTTTGTTGGAACAGAGGGGAATAAAGCCGGAATTATAGAGATATCCTGTGAAACTGATTTTGTTGCCAGAAATAAAGAATTTATTGACACAGGAAATAAACTCCTGTCGAATGTTATCAGGAATCAGTCCAGTACTACAACTGATGAGCTGAAAAACCTTCTGGAAGACTTGAAGGTTAAAATTAAAGAAAACATGACACTACGCAGGGTAAAATCCATATCCTGCAAAGATAATGAACTCTTAATGGATTATACACATGGAGAAGGAAAAATCGGGGTTATCGTAAAACTAAAATCAGAGAACCCGGAGTCTCTCAAAAACCAGAAGGTAAGGGATTTTGCTTTTAATTCTGCCCTCCATATCGCCGCCTACAACCCTCCGTTTTTATCGAAGGAATTGGTGGAGGACTCCTACCTGAAGGAACAGGAAGAGATCTTTACGGCTCAAACAAAAAAACTTGGTAAACCCGAGAACATTCTGCAGGGTATAGTAAAAGGGAAACTAAACAAGCACCTTTCTGAAATTTGCTTTTTAAACCAGGCTTTTGTAAAAGATGATAAGAAAAGTGTTCAAGAAGTCATTAATGAGCTTGGAAAAGAGGTCGGGGATTCGATATCTATAACCGATTATATCTATTATAAAGTCGGCGAAGAAGTATAATCTATTTATTTTGAGCCACCACATCTTCCCTTCTCCCGCGTGGTGGCTTTATTCTGGGTAGTTTGCTTTTTATAGATAGTAGCAATAAATTAGGAGTGTAAAAATGGATAGTACGATTGAAAAAACAAAAGAAAGAATGTCGAAGAGCATAGTTTCTCTTAATTCTGATTTTGCGGCTATCAGAACAGGCAGAGCCTCATCCGCCATGTTTGATAAGATAAAGGTTGAATACTATGGCCAGCAGTCGCCATTAAGTCAGGTTGCAACTATTTCCATACCTGAGGCTCGGCTTGTTGTTATCCAGCCATGGGATAAGGCTCTTCTCGGAGAAATAGAAAAGGCTATACAGAAGTCGGAATTATCCCTAAATCCCGCCAATGACGGCAAAATAATCAGAATCAGCATTCCTCCTCTAACAGAAGAAAGAAGAAAAGAATTTGTAAAACTGGCAAAATCTACAGCCGAACAAAGCCGTGTTGCAATCAGAAATATACGGCGGGATGCCAACGATTCTTTTAAGAAAATGGAAAAAAATCATGAACTCAGCGAGGATGAGGTCAAACATGGTATGGAAAAGATTCAAAAACTCACTGACAAATATATCGAAGAAGTAAATTCAATCCTTGCCAAAAAGGAAAAGGAAATAATGGAAGTTTAAATGAAAGAACCCCATTATGATCCCGGCAGACTGCCTGAACATATTGGTATAATTATGGATGGAAACGGGCGCTGGGCCAGGAATCACGGCAAACCAAGATCGTTTGGTCATAAGGAGGGGTTAACTGCTGTAAAACGAGTTGTAAAGGCTGCTTCTGACATTGGTATAAAGTTTCTTACTCTTTACATTTTCTCTACCGAGAACTGGAAAAGAACGGCCGGCGAGGTGTCCTTTTTGATGCAGCTTATTCTTGTGCATTTGCGTACAGAATTTAATTTCTACAGAAATAACAACATCAAGGTAATCCACAGCGGAGACAAGCAGGGGCTTAAGCCCGAAATAAGGAAGGAAATTGATTCGGTTATTTATGATACAAAGGGATTTGACGGACTTACAATAAATCTCGCTATTAATTACGGTGGGCGCGATGAAATCATCAGATCAATTAACAGATGGCTAAAAAAACAGAGTCATGACAGTGGTATCTCCAGTATTGATGAGGAGATTATTTCCGCCAATCTTGACTGCAGGGATATTCCCGACCCTGACATCATTATCAGAACAAGCGGGGAACAAAGATTAAGTAATTTTTTATTATGGGAAAGTGCCTACTCCGAATTATATTTTTCGGAAAAACTCTGGCCGGATTGGGATAGAATAGATTTGATCAGATCAATATCTGAATTTCAAAAAAGAAAAAGAAAATTTGGCGGTATAAAATGAAAAAGAAAAAAATGAGGGTGTTGATGTTCATTATCAGCATTCCATCACTAATTGCAATAATCCTGTTTTTACCACATTTCAATCATCTGGCTCTGAATATAATTTTGCTGGCTGTATCCATCATTGGCACCCTCGAGGTTTCCAATCTGATAAAACTGGAAAAAAATATCCTTGAAAAAATACTGCCTCCGATTATTGGGGGATCCATTCCCTTATTTACCTATCTGGAACTCATGGACATACTCCCGAAGGGTTCTCTACATCTTCTTGTTATTTTCTATATTTTCTTGATACTGATTAAATCGACTTTCAGATACAGTCCTGAAAAATTTTCCCTTATTCTTCCATCAATCGGATATAATTTTTTAGTACTGTTCTATCCATCACTTTTTATTTCTTACATTATCCGTTTCTCTTTTTTCGAAAATACGACATGTGTTATTCTGACTTTTATGTTTATCGTATATATGAATGACACTTCCGCCTATCTTTTTGGATCTTTATTCGGGAAGAAATCCCGGAAAATATTTCTTGTCAGTCCCAATAAAAGCCTTGTAGGCTTTGTTGCCGGCATTACGGCTTCCATTGCCTTTTCTATTTTATTTTTTATTATATGTCCCCAGGTATTTGCATATAAATTTATCTTCGCATTAATTGTTGGCGTTGTTATCGGAATCAGTTCCATACTTGGAGATCTGGTTGAATCTGCGATAAAACGTTCTGCCGATATAAAAGACTCGGGCTCCATTATTCCTGGCAGGGGCGGTATCATGGATTCCATTGACTCTTTGTTTTTTAGTGCTCCTGTTTTCTTTTATCTTCTTACGTGGATACATAGTTGACAAAAAATGAATAAAAAAAAAATTATTATACTTGGGTGTACCGGTTCAATTGGCAAAAGCACTGTAGATGTTGTTCGGAAATTTCCGGATCTCTTTGAAATAGTGGCTTTATCAGCTCACAAAGATTCTATCGGTTTACTGGGACTTGCAAAAGAATTCAATGTCAAACAGATTTCTCTCTCGGGTTCTGCATCTGCGGAATCTGCTGTAAAGTACAGGGGCTCAGAGGGATTAACTGGTATGATTAATGACACGGATGCCGATATCGTTGTTAATGCCATATCCGGATCAGATGGACTTCCACCCTCCGTTATCTCACTTTCATCCGGAAAAAATCTTGCCCTCGCAAATAAAGAAACAATTGTCATGTCCGGAAATCTAATAATGGATCTGGCAAAAGAAAATAACAGACATATTATCCCTGTCGATTCGGAGCATTCAGCTATTTTTAATCTTCTCAAGGGGAAAAAAAATGAATCAATTAAAGAAATCATTCTCACTGCATCGGGCGGTGCCTTCAGAGATTTCACGTATGATATGCTAAAAACCGTAACAATAGAGGAAACCCTTGCCCATCCGACATGGAAAATGGGAAAGAAAATTACAGTTGATTCGGCAACTATGGCTAATAAGGGGCTTGAGGTCATTGAGGCAAGTATTCTTTTCGGGATTGATATAGACAGAATAGATGTGCTTATTCATCCCCAGAGCTGCGTACATTCCCTGATAAGAACAGTTGAGGGATCACTTTATGCCCAGATAAGTAAACCAGATATGCGTATACCAATTTTAAATGCCCTTTCCCATCCCTCCATACATGAAACAAATATTCCCGCTCTTGATTTAACTGATAAAAATCTCTCTTTTTTCAAACCGGATTATAGAAAATACCCTCTCCTTAAACTCGCAATAGATGCAGGCAAGGCGGGGGGAGAATATCCGATAGCCTACAATGCTGCCAATGAAACAGCAGTTTCTTATTTTCTAAATAATTTAGTTAGGATGCTTTTTTTTGGCTTATCCTCGT
>CAZEKV010000131.1:0-6427 GCA_964512945.1 uncultured Spirochaetales bacterium
TATCGGAGTTTTACGGATAAATGCGGATATTTATTATATTGGTTTTATTTATTACCATTCTCTTTCCCGGCTTCTTGTATTCTGAAGATAAGATCAACGCTTCGGTTATAATTAATAAAATCAACAACAATGAAGATATTAGAATGGAAAATAAACACATATCGGGGGAATTGCTTTTTACTTCCCTCCTTTGTCTTGAAGAGAAAAAAACAGATGAGTTTGGAAAAAAATATTTTAAGGGAAAAATAGAAAATTCCATTATCTTTAATAATTGCACTTTCGAAGAGCCTCTTACAGCCTACTTTGATAATAAAGAAGTGAGGTATTCTGTAGTGTTTAATAACACTGTTGCTTTTAGAAACTGTAAATTCAAAAATGGAGTTAACTTTAAATTGACTCGCTTTAAAGAAGATGTTGATTTCTCAGGATCTGTTTTTTATAATGCCAGCTTTGTCAGAACCCTTTTTATGAATAATATGACTGATTTCTCAAAAGCTGAATTGATAAACGCAGATTTTACGAGGGCTCAATTCAGGGGTGATGCAAAATTTGAGGATACGCATTTTAACAAAGTTAAATTCTGGCTTTCTGAATTCAGAAATACGGCGAATTTTAAAAAAGCGGAATTTGCAGACCCTTTCTGGCTGGCATATTATACCTGTACCAGGGATTTCTCAAGAGTAGACTTTGAAGGGGATAAAATATTTACAGAAACTTCCTTAAACGGAAAACCTTTTAATCCTGCAAAGACAATTAACTTTTTTGACTACATGATTATAATCCTTCCTGAACTTGTGAGTGGATTGGGAACCACATTGATTTTTACTTTTGTAGCCATGATTATTGGTTTTTTTCTTGCAATCCCCATGTGCACAATCAGAATATACGGGAAGAAACCCGGAGTGTCTTCTGTAATGGTCTTGCTTCTTGTAATAATTGGAATGGTAGTTTTCCAGGCTGTAATATACGCTGTCTTTACATCGAGAAAATGGAGCATCTTTGCCTTTCTCATATCTATCATTATCCTTGGGACTACCCTTACCAAATTAAAGGGATGTGCAAATGGATTTATCTCTGGATATGTTGAGATAATCAGAGGTACACCGCTATTAATACAGCTGTATATGATATACTACGGGCTCCCTAAGATCCTGCTGCCGCTCGGGATAAGACTTTCCCCGTATACAGCTGCAATGATAGGGTTTATCATAAACAGTGCAGCCTATCAGGTTGAATATATGAAAGGAGGATTCAAGGCAATTTCATATGATCAAATCGAAGCGGCTCATTCCCTCGGAATGAGAAAATGGCAGACGGTCTATGAAATCCTGATTCCCCAGGGGCTTCGCTTTTCCATCCCTGCATTATCGAATGAACTAATCTATTTAATGAAGTATACATCCCTCGCCTTTATAATCCAGGCTCCCGAACTAATGACCAGGATAAAAGGCTTGACATCGGATTATTCAAGATACATGGATACATACCTTGTGGCCGCATTTATCTACATAATACTAACATTTATCCTGACAAAAATAACCGATTTTTGTGATAGAAAACTCCGCATACCGGGATTTGAACCTGCAAAAATAAGATAGAACCGGTCACCTCTCCTGAATAATCTCAACATTTATCGTCAGATCCTCCACAGGATCTACCCGGAAAATAACGAGATGCCATAAACCCGGAGCGGGAGGAGCCATTAAAAAGGGAGACTCTTCAGCCAGAGTCCCAAAATAGTCATAATTGTACTCTTTTATGTATTTTGAATAATTCTCCTCATCCATCAAAAAAACATTGGCAGGATGATTAAGGGTGATTTTTATAACATCTTCTTTTGTAAGATTCAATATTTTATGTAAATGATTTTCCATGCGTCCCTCTTTCAGAAGTATATCACAATATTCTACTTCTCTGTATTTTTTCTTACAAACAGGATCCCGGTCTGACGGCTATAAGAATTATTTTCCGGTACTGGAACAGGGAGATAGTCTCTGTTCCCCTCCTGAACAACTCCTCTGCCAGTAAATGATGATGTAAATAGAATTTTCCTGTATTCTATTCCAAAATTATAGTACGCCCACTTTAAATTTTTCATTTTATTCATTAACCTGTCACGCATGACTGAAATAAACAAGAATCCCGGATTGAAGGATCTTTTTCATATGGCTTTCCCGATGATAATCTCACAGGGAACGGAAACAATCATGATGTTCTTCGACAGATTGTTTTTATCGAAATTGGGGAAAAATTTTATATCTGCATCTTTAAGCGGGGGGCTTTCGTCTTTCGTTTTTGCTTCACTCTTTATTGGGATCGTAGGATACGCAAATGCCATTTCAGCCCAATATTATGGGGCTAAAGAATATGGAAAATGCTCTTTGACCATCAACCAGGGGTTTTATCTCTCTTGCGGATTTTATCCCATTATTCTTTTGATCGTCCCATTCGTAAAACTCCTTTTTATAAAAATCGGACATACAGGCCAACAGGTAGAACTCGAATTTTTATATTTCAGAATACTGATGTTTGGATCAATCTTGATCCTCTTAAGGAGTGTCCTGGTTGGCTTTTTCCTGGGGATTGGAAGAACAGGTGTCGTAATGTTTGCCAACATTGCCGGTATGTGTATTAACATTCCCCTTAATTATATTCTGATCTTTGGTAAATTCGGATTCCCAAAACTCGGGATTATGGGCGCAGCTCTTGGAACACTGGGAGGAAGCCTTTCGATTGTTATCATTCTCGCATGTGTTTATTTTGGAAATTATTACAACACCCGTTACAGTACCAGAAAATTCAGGAAATTTGATAAAGAGGTTATGAAGAAGCTTCTGAGATTTGGAATGCCCGCCGGAGCAGAGCTCTTTATGAATGTTCTGGCTTTTAACATCTTCATTCTTCTCATGCATAGCTACAGCGAATTTGTCGCCGCTGCAGTTTCCATAACCTTTAACTGGGATATCGTTGCCTTCATCCCCATGCTGGGATTGGGTATAGCAACTACAGCCCTGGTGGGGCAACAGATGGGAGCAAAAAATCATAAAGGTGCGGAAAAAATAGCATACCTTTCGATGAAAGTCTCGTATGTTTATGCCTTCACAATGATGACTCTTTTTATCGTATTAGCACCGGTACTTGTGAAAATATTTTCAGGCGGAATGAATAATGTCGACCTGAAAAACATTATGCCCATGGCCGAAACGATGCTTCGTCTCGCATCCCTTTATACCCTGGCGGATGCAACCCAGCTTGTCTTCGCGGGTGCTCTAAGGGGGGCAGGCGACACTAATTGGGTGATGAGATTTTCAGTTACGCTCCACTGGATAATGGCAATAACCGCCGTTATTTTGATAAAGGTTATTAAGGCAGATCCTGTTTCAGTATGGGGAATGTTCATTGTCTTCATCGTAATACTGGGATCAACCATGTTCGTCCGCTTTAGACTCGGAGCATGGAAAAAAATACAGATGATTTAATTCCAGAATTGATGTCATAATAAAAAAGGATTTTAACATTTTCTCCCCTCATCCGATAATGTGACCATGAAAGTAAAATTTTGCTCTATTGTATTCATATCTATTATGCTAATCCCTGTTTTCTCGGGGGAGACAGGATATGCCTCCTGGTATGGCGGGAAATTTCAGGGGCGGTTAACGGCCAACGGTGAAATTTTTGATACCTTTAAAAAAACCGCCGCCCATAAAACCCTCCCTTTTGGAACATTTGTAAGGGTTACCAACCTTACAAATAACAGATCCGTCGTTGTAAGAATAAACGACAGGGGGCCGTTTGTTAAGGGAAGGATTATCGATTTATCCAGAGCTGCTGCGGACAGTATTGGTATGATTGGAAAGGGGATTACAAAAGTAAGGATTGAGGTTGTTCATAAAAATAACTTCGTTAAAAATCCGTCTACTCTTCCGCCGAAGGCGACAACCCCTCTTCCGGGAGTTCCTGTCCCTGTACAGCATAGAAAGATACTAAAAATACAGCTCGGCTCCTTTCAAAAAAAATCGAATGCAAAAAGAATGTTCAGACTCTTAATCAAGAAGGGCTTCAGGCCTGTACTACAGCGGGCGGGGGGCATGATTCGCGTTCTTCTTATAAATATTCCCGCCTTTAGAGAGGATAATATAAGAAAAAAGCTCGGCTCAATGGGAATAAAAGACATTCTTGTCAGCGAAATGTCTCTCAGATAGTTCTACTATTCGGCCTCTCCCTCAGCAGACAATACGATAGATAAATGAGCCGGTATAGCTATCTTGCAAATTCCAGTATTTTTTTCATTACAAAAACCACTATTCGCCTGTCAAGGTTCCTGCTGTCTTTTTTGAATCTACCGGCTACCATCTTCTTATCGAGGTTGCCGTCCGTTATAAGTATAGGAGTTGAATTTTTAGGGGCACTTTCACCCGAATCTATTTTCGCATGTGTAAAGGTTCCGTTTTTAAACCACGAGAGGGCTTTTTCATCATGGTTTCTTTCATAGCATAGCTGCATCCCCGTTATCTCATTGTTATCATCCTCCCATATGTAGAGATCCCAGAAATCGTTGTCAGTAAACCACCTCCGTCTATCCTCTTCAGGATTCTGCCTTACACCCCTTATCTCATAGAGCATTTTTTCAGCCCTCCCCGGACAATAGCCATAATTACCCGTTAAACGTACTACACAATTAATATATCACATAAAAATAAACATGCCCGAACGGGAAAACAGAAAAAAACAAACTACGAAATTGTTATTTCTATAGGACAGTGATCGGAACCTGTAACTGTTGTGTGTATAATTGATTTTTTTACCCTGTTTGCAAAATTATCATTTACACAATTGTAATCTATACGCCAGCCGATGTTTCTATCCCTCGCCTTGAACCTGTAGGACCACCAGGTGTATTGCTCCGGCTTTTTGTTGAAAATTCTGAAAGTATCTGAAAATCCGGAGGTCAGAAACTTTTCCATCCAGGCTCTTTCTTCGGGTAGATACCCCGGATTTTTTTCATTCCTTTTCGGATTTGCAAGATCTATCGCCCTGTGGGCAATGTTGTAATCACCACATATGAGAATATTTTCACCATTATTTATCCGTCTTTCGGCAATATTCATTATGGAATTGCAGAAATCCAGTTTATACCCGAGTCTGGCCCCTTCTGCCTGGCTGTTTGGAAAATAGGCGTTAATTATGGTAAAATCCGGATATTTTATTATAAGGCCTCGGCCTTCACAATCAAATTCTCTTATACCAAGAAAGCCCACATCGAGGGGTTCTTTTTTGTAGTAAACAGCCGTTCCACTATAACCCTTTTTCTCTGCACTTGCCCAGAAACTTCCATATCCGGGGGGATTTTTTAATTCATCACCCAGTTGATCAGGATGAGCTTTAGTTTCCTGTATACAAAGAATATCAGGACGGGCTTTCTCCAGCCAGGTATAAAATCCTTTTTTACTTACTGCTCTTATGCCGTTAACGTTCCATGAAAATATATTTACCATCTATAGAAATATATCCCTTTTTGTAAAAGATGAAAACCACCATTAAGTTCAATTAAACGATATCAAGCTCCTTGACAATTATTTCAGCCATTCGTAGGATACTCAAATGAACAAAGGTGGAGAAATAAAGATTGCAATTGTTGGCTGCGGTACCGTTGGATCCATGACAGCACGGTTATTAACACAACAGAACAGCATTCTAGAAATTAAAGTCAAAAATCCTCCCGTACTAAAGTACATCATTGATATTGACTTCTCCAGAGCAAAGGCCGCAGGAATAAACGAAAAGCTATTTGAAAGCAATTTTGACACGGCAATTAATGACCCTGAAATAAAAATTATTATCGAACTAATAGGCGGGACGACAACAGCAAAAAAGATTGTTGAAAAAAGCCTCACCGCAGGAAAACATGTCGTTACAGCCAATAAAGCCCTCATGGCTCACCACGGTTCCGAACTCCTTTCAATTGCCCGTAAAAACGGGGTTACAATCGCATTCGAAGCAAGCTGCGGGGGCTGCATCCCCATAATAAGAGCAATAACAGATGGTGTAATCGGAAATCGGATTGATGCCATTTACGGAATAGTAAACGGCACATGCAATTATATACTCACAGAAATGACACAAAACAGTAAGAGTTATTCCGCCGCACTAAAGAGAGCCCAGGATATCGGCCTTGCTGAAGCCGATCCGGTGCTGGATGTTTCAGGTGTCGATTCTGCACATAAACTTGCCATACTGGCATCCCTCGCCTTCGGGAAACGAATAGATTTCGATTCTATTCCGATAACCGGTATTGATAACCTCAATCTTCTTGATATAACATTCGGCCAGGAACTTGGATATGTGATAAAACTCTTCGCCGAGGCTCAGCAGATTAACAATGGAATAAGCTTAAGGGTCAGACCCGCCTTTATCGCAAAAGAACACC
>CAZEKV010000132.1:0-6376 GCA_964512945.1 uncultured Spirochaetales bacterium
GTAGGAATCGATTACGCTATCCACTATTATTCACGTTTCAGGAAGATCCTGCGCAAAAAAGGGAATTATGAAGAAGCGGTTACGGAAGCATTACAAAAAACAGCAAGACCCGTTATTTTTAACGCCCTCGCGGTTGGGCTTGGGTTTGTGGTTCTCTTGTTTTCCGAATATCATATAATAGCTGATATGGGCTGGATTACGGCTGTATCAATGCTGACAACCGCTTTTAGTTCTTTGATAATTCTGCCTGCATTACTCCTTATTTTTAGACCAGGCAAAAGAAAAATAGAACTCCTTTTTAATGGAGAACATAGATAACAAGTTTTTAGATATAAAACAATTTTTCCGCTGCTTAGCAGCAGAAAACAAATAGAAGGGGGAACCTGCCTGCTCTGATGTGTCAGACAATCCCGTTTCTATTAAAATAAATTACAGGAGAAAGAAAATGGGAAATATTAGATTAATTATTCTGGTTTTGATGACTTTCTTTGCCGTCAATGTTTTTGGAGATGAAAAAGGTGAAAGTATTATGAAAAAGTACTACAGCCTCCCGAAATCTAACGACACCTACGCTGTGGCAAAAATGATTTTAATTACTAAAACAGGAGCAAAGAAAATAAGGGAAATAAAATATTACACCCTCGAAACAGCTGCCGGTACAAACACTTTTATTGAGTTTTTATCTCCCGCCGATGTAAGAGGCACAAAATTCCTGACCATTGGGAAAAAAACAGGGAATGATGATCAGCGATTATACATGCCTGCTCTAAAAAAGATCCGAAAGATTTCTTCTTCCGGTAAAGACGGAAAATTTATGGGATCGGATATCTATTTCTACGACATGGAAGACAGGGAGTATGATGATTCCAGATATCGCTACATCAAGGATGAGGTATACAATGGGAAAGATTCATGGGTGATTGAATCCATAGATAAAGATCCGGAAGCCCCGTATTCAAAATCCATATTATGGGTTTCAAAGGCCGACAACTTCGTTTATAAAACCATGGCATATGATAAAAAAGGCAAACTCCTTAAGACCATCGTTATGGTAGAGGTGAAAAAAATTAAAGGGATAATGGTAACGCTAAAAATGGCCGTTGACAATCATAAAGACAATCACAAAACCCTCCTCTCTATGACTAATATAAAGGTAAATTCCGGAGTAGATAAATCCCTTTTTACAATACAAAATCTTCAGAAATAGAGGGAAAAATGAATACCGTAAAACCATTGCTCATAATCATTATAATATTCTTTGCCTCTATTCTATATGGGCAGGAGGAGGATTACTCGTCCCTTTTTGATGATGAGGATTCGGGCACCGGCGAAGTAGAGGAAGAATCGGATAAGGGTAAATTTGACTTCGATTTTTACGGGGAACACAGCTTTGATTATTTCCTGCCCCTGGACAAAAACTCCTTTGATTTCGAGGGTCCCCTTGCCCCCGGTTTGCTAAATAGTTTCGGTCTCGAGATTAAAACAGACAAAATAAAAATAATATCGGACTGGGAGCTGTCCTTAATCCTCAGCAGGGGAGCAAGCTGGGATAATATCCTGATAGCAAGACCCCTTGAAAATCTTATTGAGATATCAGCGGGAAAACTGAAATTTGGAATCGGCTATCAATACATAAGCTGGGGAACGGCTGATGAAGTGAACCCCACGGATAATCTGAACCCGAAGGATTACAGGCGCATTTTATCGGGAGAAAAAATCCCTCTGTTCTCAGCCCAATTCTCAATCTACCCCGTTGATTTTCTATCCATAGATTTTGTCTATGCCCCCTTTGAACAGAACGATCTTTTTCCGGTGGAAATAGCAGATAAAATACCGGATACCGTTTTTGGCTCAGGAAAAAATGTTGTCAGAGAAGAATTGTCTTTTTCACCAAAATCAATGATAACCGGAGGAAAAATCAATTTTTATTTCCCTGTAATAGATTTCTCTTTTTCATATTTGTACGACATAGATCCACAATACACCCCTGTAATCCTCCTCGATACATCTACCTCTCCTGATACAATCGACAGTATCAGGTTAAAACGCCTGCGTATTCACAGAATCGGCTTTGATCTTAAGGCAAGTGTGAAAGATTTCGGCATATGGCTGGAGAGCTGTTATTCGATAACCGAAGATCCTACGGCTTCTTCATATAAAATAAGAAATTCACATTTCGACTGGACGGCAGGCTTCGATTATTCAAAAGAAAAATTTTACACGAATATTCAGACAACAGGCAGATGGATACAGAATTTCGACAATAGCTTCTATTCAGATTACCCCGGGGGATACCCTGAAGCGGGAAATGCCAACAATCGGACTTACATGGAAAAATATTACTACAGACTGTTCGCCCGGAATATGGAAACAGAGGGACTGAATATCGGATTATTGGCCAGATTTAAATGGACGCTTCTCGACTCCATGCTTGAACCTTCTCTTAGTGCAGGATATTTTTTACCTTTCCTCTATGACAGGGATTATGATAAAAAATACGGAAGCCTTTTTCTGAATCCTGAAATTGAGATCGAGCCCCTTGAATCTTTCTCCATAGTTCTGGGAGCGAATCTTTACTATGCCTGGCATAAAGAAAAAGGAAGCGACAGAATATCCCTGAATTATAACGACAGAATTGGTCAATTTAAAACCGACAGTTCTATTTATCTATCACTAAAATACAACTGGAATATCTCCAGGGAATGATAAAAGGACGGTATCCCGGGTATTTTGAAGCCCCGACGCAAACGATATTTGACATAAAAAAATACCTTCAGGGATTTTTCAGAGGAGAAAATGTTTAATTAAGTATTTTTCTGTTGATATCTCCCATATCTTACAGAATCTTTTTCTTTTCCTGCTTATAATATACGCACAAAATAAAACATAGTGTGTGAGGAGCCGGAAAATGCTGAGGGACATAATTAAAATAGATGAAGATAGATGTACGGGATGCGGGGATTGTATTCCCGGCTGTCCAGAGGGGGCATTACAAATTATAGACGGGAAGGCACGTCTAATAAGTGATCTTTCATGTGACGGCCTCGGAGCCTGTATAGGACACTGTCCCGAGGGGGCTATCCAGGTTGAAAGGAGGGAAGCTCCCCCCTACAACGAGAGGGCTGTAATGGAAAACATTATAAAAGGGGGAGATAATGTTATTCTCGCACATTTAGAGCATTTGAAAGATCATGGGGAAACGGAATACCTTAACGAGGCTCTCGCTTTTTTAAAAGAAAAAGATATAAACCATTCTTTCACAAAAGATGAAGACAGCGGTCGTACTATGGGGGGCTGTCCGGGAAATAGAATAATGGGCTTTAAAGAGAGAAAAGGCATTAATAAAGATGAAACAGGGGAACGCCCTTCCGCCCTTACCCACTGGCCTGTCCAGCTCCACCTGCTTTCCCCTTATGCGGAATACCTCAAAAACTCGGATCTTCTCTTGAGTGCCGATTGCACGGCCTATTCCCTGGGTGATTACCACAGGGATTTTTTGAAAGGAAAAACCCTCGCCATAGCGTGTCCAAAACTCGATTCGGGTCTGGACAGCTATCTTGAAAAACTCACGGCAATGATTGAACACTCTAAAATAAACACTCTCACGGTAATGCTGATGGAGGTTCCATGCTGCGGAGGGCTTCTTGCCATAGCAAAGAAAGCAATTGCCGGTTCAGGGAGGAAAATTCCCCTAAGATCAATAGTAGTCAGCATACGCGGAGAGATACTCTCCGAAGAGGAGATATAACAGAACAGAATAAAATATTTTTTTTAATCTTCTCTTAAACTTGAGTAAAAAGTTACCCCTGCTCTTTCACCATCGGAATCTATGATCTCAAGGCTGTGTTTTCCCGATGTTAATTCTACTGCCATTGAGTGTTTGCAAGCAGTACAGCCCCTGTAGACATTATCAATATACCAGTATATTTTTTTCCCGGGATCAATATGGGCTGCCCGTAAATTTATTTTCTGAAGCTTTCCATTTAGATCCCTTGGAATAAAGATGCTTGCATTTTCCTGGGGATAGATTACATTCATAACATCCCTGCGGGAGTTCCCCGGACAATCTTTTTTATGCGGTAACATTCTTTCTGTTATTACCCCGCCTTCGGAAAGATACTGAACCACGTCGGGGGGATAGAATATTTTTTTAACCTTTTTATATTTTCCCTGTTCCCAGCAAAGAGAACAGACCTCTTCTGTTTCTTCGATGTTAACAAAAACCGATCTACAGTAAGGACATTTTTTTAGCCTCGCTGCCCCTTCGGAAATACTTGCAAGAAGCGTGTTCTTGCAGTTTTCTCCCGCCCTGTAACCGCTGTCGGCACATATTCTAACAGGTCTTAATCCGCCGGACGGGGGCTCAAACCAATTTTCCCCTTCTCCGGCAGGGAGGTAGTTAAAGATATCAAATAAAATAGGTGCCGAACATGTAGAACTGCCCAGATTAATATTTTCCCTCCCATCAAAATTTCCGACCCATATACCAATTGTCCATTTGGGGCTGACGCCCAGAGCCCAGGCATCACGATTGCCGTAACTTGTCCCGGTTTTCCAGGCAAAGGGTTTCGCGCCATTGAAAGATTCCCACCAGGCTTCAAGACCCGGACGCTTTAACTGTTTTAATATTTGAAGGACAAGATAGGCACTGCCTTTGCTTATAAGCTGTTCATTGTCATCCTGAAGATTTTCTTCATCTATTAGTTTTAGATTTCCGGATAAGCCATATCTCCCGAGAGAGCGATAAATTGAAACCAGATCAAAAAGGGTCACCTCTGCCCCGCCCAGTATCAAAGTAAGCCCGTAGTCGTCAGGGGTTCTAAACAGGGTCGACACCCCGGCTTTTTCAAGGAAATTGTAAAAATCATATATACCAAATTTCTCAAGAGCAACAACAGCCGGGACGTTCAATGATCTGATTAATGCTTCTTCAACGGAAACAAGCCCGCTAAAATTTAAATTACAGTTTTCCGGATTAAAGGTTCCATAATGGACCGGGACATCTTTTATCTTTGATTCCGGCAAAAGATACCCCCTGTCAAAGGATAGGGCATAAAGAAAGGGCTTAAGGATGGAGCCTGAAGATCTGGGAGAAGTAACCCCATCGACCTTCCCCAAAGTAGATTCATCATAAAAATTCTGTGAACCGAGATAGGCAGAGACTTTTCCCGTCCGGGTTTCCGCCACAAGGACAGCACAGTTTTTTATTCCGTATCCCGAAAGAAACTGCATGTGCTTGTCTATAATACGCTCAATCTCCTTTTGATACTCAATATTAATAAATGTTTTAACCATCACCCCTTTGTTTTCCTTTTCTATTAAGCGGGAAAGGTGGGGGATCTCCATCTTAAAGTCAATAGAACCGGCCGGGGCAGGTTCTGTAACAGCCAAATTATAGGTAGATTCTTCTATCTGCCCCCGTAAAAACAATTTCTTTAGAAGTCCGTTTCTTTTTCTGATTAGTAATTTCTTATTTTTACCAGGAGACATTAAACCGGGGGCGTTTGGGAGCACCGCAAGCAATGCCGCCTCTGCCCATGTTAAGGAATTTGGAGGCTTATTAAAATACTTTAACGAGGCAGCCTGGAAACCGATTATGTTTCCCCCATAGGGTGCATTCTCAAGGTAGAGGCGCAAAATCCGTTTTTTTGAATATAACATTTCCAGTTTAAAAGCCTGCAGGATTTCAACCAGCTTGTTAGAAATATTCCTTTCTTTTGGATCGAGGATTCTTGCCAGCTGCATTGTAATTGTACTGGCTCCGCTTACTACGGTTTTCTTTTTTAGATTCTGGTATGCCGCCCTTACAACAGAAAGAGGGTTAACACCGGGATGAAAATAAAAGCTTTTATCCTCAAAACAGATAACGGCTTTCTTGAGCTTTTCCGATACAATAATATCTTTATCCGGCGGAAACAGCCATTGTTCGTCTCTGTTTAAAAAAACCCGCAACACATTACCGTTTACATCCTTTATCAGAGTACTGAGATCCCTCCCCCCTGCGTCGGGAAGAGGGGTAATCAAAAAAACGGCAAGCAAAATCAACACCAGAAGGATTACAGGAAAACGGGGATCCATAATCGTTTCAAGCTTTACCAGATCCCCGAGTTTATTTTTAATTCCTCGTAACATTTACTTTCATACCGGGGAGAATGGCATAATAGTTGTTATCATCCATCGCTCCAAAACCTACCGAGGGCGGAAAAAATTCCCCAACGGTAACAATATTTATTTTTACCAGGAATTCCTGTTTACCTGAACGACGGCGCAAATCAAAAAACCAGATTATCCGGTCGTCCCTTATATCCGTATATTCGGCAGAATTCACCTCTGAACCCGCCCACGGAGGGAGCCCCTCACCGGAAAGACGGATATT
>CAZEKV010000133.1:0-6324 GCA_964512945.1 uncultured Spirochaetales bacterium
TTCACCGATGATGCGGAGTATCTTGAGGTTCTGAGAAAAGATGATCTCCTCGTAAAATCCGTATCAGGGAAACTGTTGAATTTGTTAAAACAGGAAGCGGAAAAGATTATTGAGGGTGATGATTTTTTTAAACAGACAAGATGTCTGTTCCTTCATGGTGAGTTTGATAAAATTGCTCCTGTAGAATTTATCGAAGCCCAATTCGGCAGGATGGAATTTAAGACTAAAAAACTTGTTACATTTCCGAGGGGGATGCACGATATTTTTTCAGGGAAAAAGAAAAACGGCGTATTTGATGCATTAAATCTATGGCTGAGTGAAACACAGTTTGAATACAAAATACCTTAACAAAAAAGGTAGGAGGTGAATTTATGGATATTGATATTAGGGTAGATAATGACACATTACATGTCAAATTATCCGGACCTATTGATACGGAAGGGGGCGCTGAGCTGACTGCAAAGTTTATGGAATTTGCCGAAAGAAGTTCATTGAAGCACGGTATTTTCAATTTACAGGAAGTTCCCACAACAACGAGTGCCGGCATTGGTAAACTATTGAAGTTTTTTAAGTATTTTGATTCAAGAAAGGGAACGATGAAAATTAAAGGAATCTCGGAATCTCTCAAAAAGCAGTTTGAGGAGATTCATATGGATCAAATTTTAACAATCGAGTAATAATAAACATCTACTCCAATTATTCTTTAAGAGGTTGCTTTCATGGTGACCTTTTTTTGTAAGAGGAATTTTACAAGTCGAGCCAGGTCTGGAAACCCTTTATTCCCTCTGCAATCACACTGGAGGCTTTTAGTGCTTCCCTCTTTGGTATTCTCAGTTCGTCATTCAGAATAGGATACAGGAAGTCCTGTATATTTCTGAAAACAGAAGAGACATCATAAAAAAGGATGGCAAAATCATCCTTTTTGGGTTTCATTATTGTAAATGAGGACATTGAGATAACAGGTTTTTTGCCAATATAAATTTTCTGATGTCTTTTGGTTTTTATAGAAAAAAGTTCTTCGAATCTATATGGTATACTTATTTGAGGTTCGCGCAGAACAGGTTCAATACTTTGATATGAATAATTGGGGGGTTCTATCAAACAAAAAAGCTTACACCCTGAAGACTTAAAAACAAGGGAATTCCCCTTTATAAAAATATCCTGAACATTGTCGAAACCTACAATCTCGAATTTTGTATAACCCGGGAAAATGTCAAAAAATGATGAGACAATATATCCCCCATATTCGGGGAGCCGATTTTTTTGATAGGCTTCAAACAGATGTGCCGCCGATATTTTTTTCTTTGTTTCTTTTTTTATAACCTTCTGCTCTCTGTCTGGCTTTTTTTCTTTTGTTTTGCTGTCGGTTTTTGGTTTTACCGTTTTTTTACTTGTTTCTATCTTTCTAATCTTCTGGACAGAGGCAGAAACACCGGGTTTGGTTTTTTTTATGATTTTCTGTTTACCATTGCCTGATATTATATCTATCAGATTATCACATTCTGCTCTGATACTTGCAGCACTTGAAGAAATTCCCCCTGCATATATTATTTCATATTGCTTGATGATTTCTATCAGTCGTGTTGCCTGCTTTTCTGTTAATTCCATAGTAAAAGGGTAGTTTATTTTCTATTTCAGGTCAAATTTTTTCCAGAAAAATGTAGCTGTCAATCAAACTAACATTTTATCTACCGATTTTTAGAGATTTTTCGTTAACCATAGATTGTTTTGTTGGTTTTCCCATTCAGGATCTTCTTTGTAACGGTATAGCTTACAACAATTGTGGAAAGAATTGATAAAAACGGGACAAGAAATATAAGAGGATTAATTCCCTTTAATTTAATATGCCCCATTCCGGAAATCACATGATGAATGCTTTTTATGGTAAAAGTAGAGAGGAGTATCCCCGATATGGTTGAGAACAGCAAAATCGCAAATAAAATCGAGAGGATAGAAAAAACCAGAGTACTTTTCTTATATCCGAGAAGTAATAAAAGTTTGAGTTCACCGGCAGCGCCTGTGATAACCAGTTGCAGGTTAAGTACAAAAATAACAATTGAGAGGAGAACAAACGATAACCCGAGTCCTCCGGTAAATGCAAATAGAATTTTTAGCAAGTTTTTCGCTTCACTTAATCCGATTATGTGTCTTCCGGTTTCGTAATTATTTTTATAAAGAAATTCCGATAATGCCGGATCAGATTTGTCGGTGATGGACAGGATAAGTCTTGTTGGTGTTTTGTTTTCGTCCAGGCCGATTTTTTTGTTAGCCCAGGTCATGAAATTATAGGGTACAATTATTGAGGAGACAGTATCTGTAAGTCCAACTATTTTGCTTGTAAACAGTCTTCTGCCGCCGGGACCCGATATTTCTATATTAAATGATATTAGATTAATTGTTTCCGGAGACAAAACCGGGAGGTTTCTTGAGGAGGCAAATCCAAAGTTATATAAAGCGAGAAAGTCCCGGGAAATTAATATTGGGAGAAAGTCTGATTTGGCACTCCACTCCCAATTGTCTGGTTTTTCAATTAGAAATTTATCAGGGAGGGATTCAAAGAAAAGTTCTGTCTGGTATGCTGCCGAGCCAAAACCAATAAGTGCACTAACTTTGAAACTGTTGGAAAAAATCGGCCCGCTTTTTATGACAAATTTTTGTTTTGTAATCGAGTCTATTTCTTCTTTTCCGAATCCTGTAGATAGGGCTTTTATCGAATGTCCCAGGGTTATTTTTTTATTAATTACAATTTGACTGTATTTTCTTCTGGAATAATCGTCTCTGGAGGTAAAAAGCGTTTTAATATCGAAATAAAATTGAGTTGTAATGAGTAGAAGTGTAAGACCGAAAGAAAATCCCATTGCTGCAAAAAATAGCTCAAAGCGTCCCTTTTTTTGCCAGATTGTTTTATTTATTATCTTCATTCAAAAGAAACCTCATTTGCATAAGTAAAATACTTATCACGCTTATGATTGGTAATTATTACCCCGGCATTTCTTTCTTCGCATTCTTTTTGAATTAGAGCGGATGCGATTTGAGTGTTTTTATCATCAAGATGACTGAATGGTTCATCAAGAAACAGCCATGAAAAGGGTTGTGTTAGGGCTCGTATAATTGCGGCTCTTTGCCGTTCACCTTGAGATAATTTGAGGGGTGTTCTGGTCAGAAGGTTTTTTATTCCCAATTCACTGCAATTATTTAATATTCTTTCCTTTGTTGAGTAAGGGGAAAGTGAATGCTTTATCAATATATTGTCGAGAACGGATAAATTACTGAAAAGTTTCAATCCCTGAAAGACAATTGCTATTTTCTGTTTTCTTATATCCGCCCATGTATTATCTGTGAATGTCCTGATATTTTTGTCATCGAAAAAAATTTCTCCCGAGTAATTCTCGCTTATTCCGTAAAGGATCGAAAGAAAAGTAGTTTTCCCGCTTCCAGAAGAACCTGTTACAAGATGTTTCCGAGGGGTATCAAAAACTAAATCTTTTTCCCATTTTTTTGAAACGGTTGTCTTAATAAAATCAGGGATTGTCTTTTTTAATTCAATCTTCATAGCTGTTCAGTTTCAGGGAGTTTAGAATTGCTGGAAGATATATCGAAGTGGCATCAATACTTTTTTTAGCTTCTTCCCCGGAAAGACTTAAGCTGATTTTTAAATTTTTGTTTTCAGGAATTACATAAACATGTTCCAGAATATTTTTTATTGGCACACATGCATATTGAGACTTTGAAGCCAGTATCAGGTTTATCAATGCCGAACTGCTATTTGCAGCAGATATGGTTGAGTATCTAATGTTTGAAGAAAAACTGATACCATCGGTAAAAGAAATATTGAATTTTAAGACTCCTGCCCCATCGAAAAGAGGGGCAAGAATTTCAAAATTTTCGGAAATTAGTTTTTTTGAAATAATAAAGGATCCGTATATAGAACTATCGGCTTGTATGGTCTTGTTAAAATAAAGATCTTTGTTTTTCACAATACCGGGTGCCCCATGAATTACATCGATAATTTTCTCCATTGTGCTTTTGTTGGATGAAATAATCAAAAATCCGGTTCGGATATGTAGAAATAGGTTATATACCGGCTCTTTTGCAAAAACAACTTCGTTTTTATACCTGAAGGATTTTAACTTGCTCACAAAGGGTTGTTTCAGGAGATGCTTTATCTTTTTTTTATTCAAATTTGGTATGTGAAAAAGCATTCCAACGGAATTTTCTCCATTTGGACTTATTAACCCGAGAGTAAAAATTTGTATTTTACTAATTTCCTTCTGGAAAAGATCGAATTTTTCAAGAAAGGAATTATAATTACTGACCGGATTTACGCCTGTCGTTTCACTATTTATTTCCAGCAAATACTTTACAAAAACAGCTTCGGTTAGTTTTTGTGGTTCAACAAAAACGACACAAGTCGCCTTTTCAGGAATATACAACGGTTCCGGCTTACAGGCTGCGGCGAGCAAGAGGGAAGCCAGAGGAAACAAGAACCTGATCAAGACATTTTTCATTTACAATTCCGGGGATTTTGAAGAAAATGGAGCCGCAGGAGGCTCCATTCTAACTATTATAAACTTACTACTTTTTCTTTTTTGAACCGCTGAGGTATAATTTTCGTATCTCGGCGATGTCAGCCTTCGCTGCGACAATTTTGTCGTACATCCTGCACTCTTTGGCAAATTCAGCCTTTGCGAGTTTAATATTTTCAGGGCTGAAGACCGGAATTTCAAGAACCGAAAAAATAGACTTTGCAATTATTTTTAATTTCTTTCCGGTTTCCAATCCCTTTATAATCTTCTGTCCTACATCCGATTTTAGAAACATTAAGACTGCAATTGCATAGTCTTTTTTGTTTTCGTCAAAACGCAGGATAAAAAGTGTTTGATTGGGCATCCATTTGCCTGAAACTTTCTCCGGCATGATGCCAATCTTGCTAAAATTCCCGACTGCAGGAAAAAGAACATCGTAAGGTTGTAGAAAATACTTTCTTAGATTTATCAAGCCCTCTTTTAATTTAACCCCTTTTGATGCCCCCTGAACAAAACCCGAAAGGGGTAAGTCGCTGGGTGTAGCAATCTTCACTCTTACGGCTTTTGGGGAATTTTCACTTGCTACAATTGTGCCCTTTATTATTGTAGCGACCTCTCCCAGAGGCACTGTCTCCATTTTTCCGAGTAGTGCCGACTTGATGGTTTTTCTTTTTGGTTTTGCCTGAGTTTTAGCCTTTTTTTTCGCTTTTGAAGCTGTTTTTTTTCTTGCTGAACTCCCTGGCATTGCCCTTTTTTTAGCCATTTTTCTCTCCTTATTCACTCAAAATACTTGATCATAATAATTATTGTTTCATTATTTAGTATAACGGTTCATTTGTCAATAGGTTTATTCCCGAAGGACGGCAGAAACAGGCATAATTACCCTCGTTATAACAAATATTGACACCAATAATCTGCTTAACAGCCCATGCTGCAAAACCAAAACGGGACGAAAACCATAAGAGTAACTTGTGTAAGATCAAAAAATGGGCCCACAAGGACTTGAACCTTGGACCACCTGATTATGAGTCAGGTGCTCTAACCAGCTGAGCTATGAGCCCGATGGAGGCATTATACAAAATAGGGTGTTTTTGTCAAGCAAATACAAGATTCCTTCTATTGTAAATGATAAAGTTGTAGTTTTTATAAGCAATAACCAGTTGTTTGTGGAATCAACGAAAGCCGGGAAGTTATTTAGTGGCGAAATTCCTGAGAAGCCACCATATAAAGGTGCGAAGCTATCATTTTTTATTGAAGATCGGATTGAAAATAGAGGCTGGATTGGCAACTTAATAGGCGTAACACCCGAACGTTTTGCGAGTAATCTGGATGTAAGGCTGACGGGAGATGTGTGGCGATTGATCTGCGGTAAAGCGTTTGAAGGGGCTGCATGTTCTACATAGACTCCGTCTCCCACAACCTGGTCGGCTGTGGGAGACGAAAAAGCCCCCACGTGTTTTTCCCCACTAAATTTAAACTGATGTGGATTCCGTAAAATCCCATTTTATGAGAGCCACTCTGCGAGTGCCCCTAACAAGCCGTTGGGATTGACAGCGAGGATTTGGGATTTTTTGTACATCATCTGTCAAATGGCGGGTTTTGGTCTGTCAAACAGTTTTCGACAAATTTCTGCCGCAGCTGAATTTTTTCATTCTGTGGAGTAATTGTGCATTCTGTCAATTTTATTATAATGGACCTAACCCCATAATGTAGACAATCAGTTAAGCCTCCGATAAAAATAAGAGGAGAGACTTAATGAGTGAGAAGCGTAGAAAGTACACCAAAGAATTTAAAAAAG
>CAZEKV010000134.1:0-6323 GCA_964512945.1 uncultured Spirochaetales bacterium
GTCTATCCTCTTTTCGCCCCCCTCCCTCAAAGTAAAAGTCGTGATTATTGTTAATTACAGGGATTTTCATCAGTTCAGAAATAATTACAACAGCCAGAGCCAGGGCTACATTCCCGGGATTTGAACAAACGTTTATTATAAACAACATCGATATACTGTTTTTCTCTATGTACCTGCCTATTTTTTCTACACAGCTTAGAGTCTCAGACCACAAAGTGGTAATTAATTCATTGTACTGCCGGCTCCCCCTCTGTAGATGCGTTTTAAAAAAATATTTGTACCCCTTCCAGTTGTCAAAGCTTTTAACACCATCAATTATATAAAAAAAATCATCTTTCCCTGCTGTATGAAGGAACTTCTCATGTACACGCCCCGCCATAAAATGGGTTTTAATACCCGGAAATATTTTCCTGAAAATTTTGGCATATTTCAAAATTTCAACCGAAACCCCGTCAATATCGTAGTAAAAAGTCAAAAACCCGATTCCCCTTTTTAGAGATGCCGTAAATTCAGCAAAGTTTTTTTCAAAGAAGGGGTATTCCTGGTCAGCTTTATCCCTGATTTTGTCCAGAAATAATCCAAGATCAAACCAGGTAGTAATATTTTCGTTCTTTAACAAATCAATTAATTTTTTTGTATCCATAGGAATATTTTAGTATGGCCAACCATATTTAAGCAAGCATACAGAACTTACATGAATCCAAAAAAATATAATCAGCTCTATTGACTATTACGAAAAATGAACTATTATTAGGCGTAAATACGAGGGTGTTTCTCAGTAGCAGCCTGCTATCTTTTTTGTTTGCAGACATAATGAAATAAGAGGGTGGTTTATGCGGATAGGTATTATAATCGGACGAATAGGAGATGTCGATGGTGTCGCCCTTGAAACCGAGAAATGGATTGAAGTTTTGCAGAGAATGGGACATGAAATTTTCATCATGTCCGGACGCTTTAAGCGTTCAATCGTAGGGGAAAAGAATGAGACCATCGTTCCGTCTCTGTCATTCTTTTCACCCCAATGTGAATGGGAACAGAAAAGGGCTTTTTTCTATCCTGATGAAGATCCATCGATGCTTATCAATCATCTTGAATATGAATCGGATATAGTAGCCATTCAGATTTTTAAATGGATGCTAAAAAAGAAAATTGATGTCATCCTGTCAGAAAATGCCTCCGCTCTCCCGTGCCATCTTTCAATGGGAATGGGAATCAAAAAAGCCGTTGAAAGAACAGGAATCCCCCTTGTAACCCACGACCACGACTTTGCATGGGAAAGGGGAGACCGCTACAAAACCCCCCACAAACCAATAAGAGAAATAATTGACACTACTTTTCCAATTAACTCAAAAGGGGTCAAACATGCAGTTATTAACACACCGGCAAAACATGAACTAAGAAAAATGGTTAATATAGATTCAATAGTTGTTCCAAATGTTATGGACTTTAATGAACCCTACGGGGAAATCGATAATTACAACAGCGATCTCCTGCAGCATTTTGGCTTTAAAAAAAATATTATCCCCATGTTTCAAATCACAAGGATAGTAAGAAGGAAAGGGATAGAAACCGCAATCGAACTCGTCGACAGGCTTAATGATAACAGAATAAGACTGATAATTACCGGTTCAGCAGCGGATGATGAACGTTTCGGATACTACAAAGTACTAAAAGAAATGATTTCTCAGAGAAAACTGGAAGATAAGGTTCACTTCGCCCACCATCATATTTCGCCTTTCAGGGGAAAATCATACGATGGAGGAAAGATATATTCCCTGAGTGATGCCTATGCCCATTCTGCAGCATGCACATACTTCAGCACCTACGAAGGCTTCGGAAATGCCTTTGTAGAATGTATCCTTGCAAAGAAACCGATATTTGTTAATAACTATAAACCCGTTTACTGGCCGGATATTGGAAGCAAGGGTTTTAAAACAGTGATGCTTGAAGATAATAATCTTACTGATGATGCGGTCGAAGAGGCTCGTGAGATACTCACAAAGCCTGACCTGCAAAAAGAAATTGCAGAATATAATTTCAACCTCGGGAAAAAACACTTCAGCTATGAAGTTCTGGAAGAAAAACTATCGGAACTCTTTGATATGAAAGCCTTCTAACAATGGATTTCCCGGAATACACCGGTCATGTCGGGACAAAATTCAATAGCAGCGGTGAGCCTCTCAGTTATCCGGGTTTTTCCTATGTAAGCATGGTACCTGTATCAACAAGGCAGCATAAATTGTTTAAATGGGCATCAACTCAGTTTAAAATATTTGAAAAAAATGTTTTTATGGCTCTCCTGCCCCCTCATAGTTTCCATATGACATTGATAGATTTGTTATGCGACAAACTTAGAAAAAAGGAATTCTGGTCCGGGAAAATCGACATGAATCTTCCTTTCCCCGGCGTCGAAATGAAAATAAAAGAAATGCTGTCCGGACTTGAAATTGAGCAGGGATTCCAGATGGATTTTAATGGGATCGACAACGAAACCGGTGTCTTCTGTTATAAACCCCATGATACCGTCACAAAACAACTTATCATTGACTACAGAAAAAGAATTTCCGACACAACGGATGTTTATTATCCCAATTTTAGCACATACAAAACCCACACCACCCTTTTTTACTTCTTGAAGCATTTCCCCCCTGATGAAAGAAGAAAATATGAACACCTGAAAAATAAAACAGAAAAACATTTCCTGAAACACTTTGGAACAATTTATATTCCCCCGCCCAAACTTACTTTTTTTAAAGACATGCACGATTTTAAAATCTAATTACCATTTCACCGCCAGGAGTCAAACACCTGCAGCGGCGGATAGGACGCCTTTTTCTTTTCTAACACAATCACCGTACATCTATCATAGAGTTTGAGGAGTATTTCCTTCTTTTAGTGACTTTAGATCTTGCCTCTTCAGATTAATTCTCCTATTATCGACTATCAAATAAAATTTATTGGTTTATATGGAAGAGAATTTAGTAATCATACCAACATATAATGAAATACTTAATATCGAAGCAATTGTCAGAAAAACTCTTTCATTAAAGGACAGCTTTCATGTTTTAATAGTTGACGATGGATCGCCTGACGGAACCGGCACCAAAGTGAAAGAATTGCAACTTGTGTATAAGGAACGTCTGCATATTTTAGAACGTGAAGGTAAACAGGGGCTTGGAACTGCCTATATCGCCGGATTTAACTGGGCTTTAAAGCATGATTATCAATATATATTTGAAATGGACGCTGATTTTTCGCATAACCCTGAGGATTTATGCAAGCTACATGATGCTTGTGCAATAGAAAAAAATGATGTTGCCATTGGTTCCCGCTACATTTCTGGCGTAAATGTAATAAACTGGCCTATTGGAAGAGTGATCATGTCCTATTATGCTTCAGCCTATGTTCGGTTCATTACGGGGATGAATATCATGGATACCACAGCAGGATTCAAATGTTATCGACGTAAAGTTTTAGAAACTATCAACTTTGACAATATAAAATTCAAAGGTTATGCTTTTCAGATAGAAATGAAATTTACAGCTTATAAATTTGGATTTAAAATAGTTGAAGTCCCTATCATTTTTACCGACCGCAGTAAAGGTACATCCAAAATGAGTGGTGGTATATTTAGCGAAGCATTATGGGGTGTTATTTTAATAAAATGGAGAAGTTTTTTTAGAAAGTATGAGAAATAACAAACTGTATTCGATCCAGACTGTTCAAGCTTAAAATTTATTAATACCCCGCCCCTCTCCCATATGGCAGCTGTTGTCGAATTTGAGTAGTATTTTTCTTTTTTGTCGATCTCTGACCTTGCCTCTCCGGTTTGATTTTTTTATTATGAGAGAGCAATACATTACGTTCAAAATATATCCTGAAACAGGAAACTGGATAGCGTATTGTAGATCTGGAGAATTGAAAAAAGAGGATAACTTAGAACCTTTAATTGGGTTTCTTTATTTCTTCAGGAGTATTATTTGTGTGGAAAATTAAGCTAATATTACTGTTTCTTATTTTTGGAATATCTCTGGCATCAGCAGGAGAGGAAGGGAAATCTAAAAAAAAATTTCCAAAACTGTCCATTGGAGCCCATTTTTCAATTTTTTTAGATGAAGATACTTTTACAGATTACTCTTTTTTTGATAGTGATATAAAATTTGACTTTGATGTATTAAGTAGATTCAGTTGTGCCCTTGAACTTGAAGCAGACAGATTTGGAGTTGATGTTGATGAAATTTCATTCAAATGGAAACCATCAGATTATGCGAAACTTCTTCTGGGTAAATTCGAAAACCACCTGACCCTTGATGAATATATTTCAATGCATAAAAGAATATTTTCAACCAAAAATATAATTTCTGAGACTATGGATTCAGAAGGCTATATCAGCAGCGGCCTGGGAATTTCGGTATATAGAAAATATAAAAAAAACACACTACCTATATCATATTATTTCACAATCATGTTTATGACAACGCAGATAGAAATTCAATATGACATAGGCTTTTTCTATCATTTTAGAGGTAAAAATACATTCCTCGGATTACAGGCCTGTTATTTTCCTTTTATGATTCATAAATTATATACAGGATCGGGTCATAAATCACAGAATTTTACGTTTGATTTTATTGTTGCCGATAACAAAAATAGACTTATTTATGGATTTGAAACAGGAATGGGTTCAAATTTGTATAACCCTGTCGGCATTGGCCATACTGATTCCTCTTTATTCTGGGGAACTGATACTTATATCGGATATGAATTTGTCTTTAATAGAATCCACTGGATACCGGCGTTAAGATACTCGTTTTTGTTTCCAGAAATAAATAAAATGGAATGTTATGAGATGAGAATTATTTTTGGAAACCATATAAAATTTACTGATTGTGTAATGTTGCATCTGGATGGGGGGGTTGGTATAATAACGAGATATGCCCTCGGGGATTTATATACTAAATTAAAAGGGATATATTCTTTTAAATTTATTGTTAAAATATGATTTATAAACGCTGTTTTATATTTTTACTTTCTCTCTTCTTTTCATGCGGAGATTTTTTGGGTTTTTCTTCTTTTCCCGAACCGAAATATGGATCGATTGATAAAGTCAAATTATCGTTGAATAATTCAAATCTAACGGAATTGTATGAGAGTGTATTTGAGAATAATTATGCTCCCTGCATATTCCAATCAGGAAACGTTAGGGCAGACGCATTGATAAAAGTCCGGGGTTTAACTTCAAGATTTGATAGATTAAAATCCTTTACCATAAAAATAAAAAAAAATGATACTAAATATACTTTTGAGGCAGGTGCGACCCTAACAAATCAACTGGCAATGTATACTTACAGCAAAATCGGGCTTCCTGCCCCTGAAACCAAAGCGATTAATTTATTTATTAATGATGAATATCTCGGCTGCTTTAATAGAATAGCAATGTATAGAGAAAAATCTATAAATAGTCATTACGGTACGCCTTCCGGCGAGATGTATAAGGCTTTTTTTAAAAAAATGGGATATGATATTCCTGTACAGGGAATGTCTGAAAAAAAATTCCCCGGTGATGAGAATTTTCGCACTTTTAATCTTTTGCTTGAAAAAGCCCTTAATCTTTCCAGTAGTGAATGGATAAACTGGACTGCAAGATATGTTGATAAAGATGAAATAGCAAAATATATGGCTGTTCATGATTTCCTTTCAGTTAGAGATACAAGCCTTACTAATTTTTATATTTATAGTTATGGTAAATATATTATCTTACCCTGGGACAATGAAATCAGTATGAATTTAGACAAACCTTGCGAACTTAAGGGACATAATATGATTACCAGACGTCTAATGGAAGATCCCGAAATTAAGCAAAAATATGACAGTTTAATGGAAAAATATTTTTTACCGCCGGTCGGTCCGGATGATTTAATAAATGATCTGAAAACCGAAACATTGAGAATTTTTAACGAAGCGGATACTGCCGTTAGTTCAAATTATAAGTATTTCGTTGATTATTCAGCAGAATATAATATGATGATTGATTTTTTAAATAATAGAGCAGCACAAATACCCTAATTTTATCAAACCGGCAGGTCTGTAATGAGCAGGAAATTTTTTACGGCTCCTGCCTATAAGATTTTCCCCTATAAAAAACATAGGGGAGTTTCCCTATAGAAAGTCTCAAAAACTCCTTATAGCTTCATCTCACTTTATAAACCATAGTCGTAAAGGTAACCCAAAAAAAAGGAGATATTGTGAAAAATTTATATCTATCGGAAAGTAGTGCCGATCCTGAAAGTAAACATTTTTGTTCAATTCCGGGAGAAACCGAT
>CAZEKV010000135.1:0-6308 GCA_964512945.1 uncultured Spirochaetales bacterium
TAACTCTTTTTCAAGAGCTGGAATTTTTTACTGGTCAAATATCAAAAATAAACGTACCCTGCGGTTTCATCTTACAAAGCAGAACTTTGGTGATTTTCTTAAAGTCATGCCTGAAGATATTTCCGAATTTATTGATTTTATGGGATTTCACGAAGAAGAGGATATAACCGAAGAGGAATATCTTGAAATGATGGAGGCACAGATGGGGGTTTCTGCCGCTATAATTTCAAATTCCTCAGTAACAATCAGAATAAATGCTGGAAAAAATATGAAAATCCTTTCATGCAGAGGAGCCATGAATTATACAGGAAGTTTTGCTGTTTTTAAAGTTAGGATAATGGATCTATTAATGCTTTCAAAACCTCTGGATTTTAGTATTACTTTTAATTAATATAAAATTTGACTTATTTATAATTTCGTTGTATTCTTTACGCCCGGTCGCCCGGGACGGATAATTATATTTTTTGTCCCGGATGAGAGTATCCAGTATATAGGTAAATAATTCCAGGAAGGAGATTAAGTGGATCAAAAAGGCATTCCTACAATCCATTTTTACGATCAGGATTTTGTTGATATATATCAGAAAAGCTGGACGTGGATACAGCATCCGTGGAAAAGCGGAACCAAAAAGAACGGGTTTAAACATAAATATTTTAATTACCCCAGGAATGAGTCAATTAATCAGTTTGAAACCTGTTTTTCAAGTTTCTTTCTTGTTTATAGCAATAATGTTTTCAGTGTATCGAATTTGCTGGATAATTTTTATTCAAAACAGGAAGAATCCGGAGCCATACGGGGCGAATACAGGGAATCTGATGGATCACCGGTCTTTACCAGCGACAATCCAGAGGGTCTTCATCCTCCCCTGTTTGCCTGGGTTGAATTTAACATGTATCACAAGATTGGTATGAAGAAAAGGGTTCGCGAGATAGTCCCGGTGCTTGAAAAACATTTTGCATGGATTGAGAGAACCTTTAAAGAAGAAAACGGCCTGTTTTCGGTACCTCTGTCGGCGACAATGATGCCCAATGCTCCTAGAGAAGAGGTTCATTTTCCCGTGGACTTTAACATCCAGATTGCAATTTCAGCTCTATACCTTTCACAACTGGGAGAAGTGTTGAACGATAAGGAAATTAGTTTTAAATATAAAAGATTGTATTTCTCGATGAAAACCAGAATAAATACAATGATGTGGAATGAGGAAGACAAATTCTATTACGATCTGGACAAAGATTGCAAGCAAATAAAAGTAAAAACCATTGCCGCTTTCTGGGCGTTAATAGCGGAAATTCCAAACGAGCATAAAGCCAATTTATTAATCTCTCATCTGCAAAACCCTGAGACTTTTGGAACTGAAAATCCCTTTCCTACCCTCGCAGCAAATGAGCCGATGTTTGATAAAAGGGGTCTTGGCTGCAGGGGCTCCGTATATCCCCATTTTACCTTTATGATAATTAAGGGTCTGGAAAAATATTTCCGCTATGATCTTGCGAGGGCATGTTCCATTCGGCACTTATATTACATGCTGGATACCCTCCATCCGGATAAAAAAACACCTGGAAATATCTTTGAAGCCTATGCCCCAAAAAATGAGGGGACTGCGGAATGGCCGGAAGACAAAAATTTTCCCAGACCCCTGTTTCTTACCTTTGCCGCCCTATCGACAATTGCCTTGATGATAGAAAATGTTATTGGATTAATGATCAGTTTGCCAAGGAAAACCGTTGACTGGATTATCCCGACCCTGGAAATAATGGGAATAGAGAATCTATCGCTACGTAGAAATTTAATTACGATTCTTAGTAACAAAAGTATCAGGGGCTGGGAAATACGCCTTGAATCTGAGAAACTGTATTACTTTACAGTAAATATTCTTGGTGAGAAGAAAAAGACACTTCCAATTCCTTCAGGAAAATGTTCAATGCTTATTGATAAGCTCTAATGGATTCTAATCATCTGATTAAAAAATATTCCGACAAGTATGTTGATTATCTACGTGATGAATCGAGGCTTGCAGGGGAAGCTGAGTCAATTTCTTTTCCCCGCAGTCAGAGCGAAATAAAAGAAATCCTGAAATACCTCCACTCAAAAAATACAAGCATCACAATTCAGGGGGGTCGAACCGGAATAACAGGTGGGGCTGTCCCTCAGGGGGGGCATATCCTTAATTTAAGCCGGATGAATAAGATTACAGGTCTACGTTTTGATAGATCTAAAGAGGATTGTTTTATTCTCGTTCAGCCAGGGGTCACGTTACACGAACTGTCTATGTTTTCCGAAAATTTTGATGCAGGGGTTGAAAATTGGGATAGGGATTCTATTAAGGCTCTTGAATTCCTGAAAAGTAATGAAAAATACTTTTTGCCTCCTAATCCGACAGAAACAGCTGCAACAATAGGCGGAATAGTTTCGTGCAGAGCCTCAGGTTCAAGGTCATACAAATACGGTGCCCTAAATAAATATATAAACAAGCTTTCAATTGTGTTTTCCAATGGAGATTCATTTTCTATTGAGAGGGGAAAGATCTTTGCAAGAAACGGGGTTTTCTCATTTAAAACAGATTCCGGGAGAAATATTGCAGGAGTTCTTCCGAATCGTAAAAATATAAAGGTGAAAAATGCCTGTGGATATAATGTTTCGAAAAACATGGATATTATTGACATCTTTATAGGAATGGAGGGAACCCTCGGGGTTATTACAGAAATTGAACTGAAATTAAAGAAGCTTCCTTTGCATATCTGGAGCCTGACAATATTTCTTCCAGACGAAAAAAATGCAGTTGAGTTTGTCCATAAAATGCAAAATATCGAGAAAAACAGACCTGTTGCTATAGAATATTATAGTGAAGAGGCTCTGCTTTTCTTAAAAAGAATGAAAGAGGCCTGCGGAATCTTCAATAATATAACCGGCATTCCAGACAAAAAATGTACAGCCGTTTATGTGGAATTTCACGGGAATAGTGAAGAGGAATTATCAGAAACTGTCTTCTCTCTGTCCGGTACAATAGAAAATTTTGGGGGAAGTGATTCAGATACCTGGATTGGAACCGAAAAAGCAGAAGTAAAAAAAATGAAAGACTTCAGGCATGCTGTTCCGGAAGCTGTAAACAACTATATTGATATTATGCGGGGCAAGGGAAAAGAAATTAGAAAATTGGGAACAGATATGTCTGTCCCCCGAAATAAATTATTTTTCACCATGGACATGTACAAGAAGGATCTGGAAAAGGAAAATCTCGAACACATCATTTTCGGTCATATAGGCGATGCCCACCTACACGTCAACATTCTTCCCCGCAGCAAAAATGAATATGACAGGGGAAAAAATTTGTATAAAAAATGGGCTTTGAAAATTGTCAATATGGGAGGCTCCGTATCTGCCGAGCATGGGATAGGGAAAGAAAAAAAAGATTTTTATAGAATAATGTATTCGATGAAAGAAATTGAACAAATGTATGCTTTTAAATTGCTTTTCGACAAAAAGGGAATTTTAGGCACAGGGAATCTGTTTTGAAAAATAAAATAATTATAAGTAATTTTAGCACCAAAAAATGGAAATTTTGCTAAATATAACCTATTATTGTACTGAACGAGGGGATAGATTGAATTGGTTTAGTATTTAAATGAAAAGCAAAGTTAAGCAGAATGGAAAGAAGCATATACTCATTGTCGAAGACAACGAGGTTAACAGGGTTTTTGTCGAAAATATTTTGTTAAGAAATGGGTTTATGAGTACAAGTGCGGTAAACGGGAAAGAGGCTCTGGAGAAGTACCGCGAGAACTATTATGATTTAGTTATAATGGATATTATGATGCCCTGTATGGATGGATATGAAGCAACGAGGCAGATAAGGAAACTAGAAAAAGCAAATACCCCTATAATAGCTCTAACAGCAGACACACACAAAGGTTCAAGAGAAAAATGCTTTTCTTCGGGCGTAAACGATTTTTTGCAGAAACCGGTTAAAATAACCGAGTTGCTAAGAGCAATCAGAAAATGGATATGATGTTTGAATGATAGCCTGTAATTGTTCCTAAAATAATTTACATGATAATTTTTCCGGAAGAAATTAAATTAACTTTTTTTCTCTGGAATAAAAAAGTTCTTGTTTAAGCAGCATTGTGATATATATTGTAGTGGCCGATCTTTCTTCAGGAGCTTAAATGAGAACTTGTCTAAATCAATCAGAGAAGAGTAACTCTTATCAAGATTTGGATCCCCTATTTTTATACTTGAAGCAAATAAAAAAATATTCGTTGTTAACTTCAGAAGAGGAAGTAAGTCTGGGCAAGAAAATGGCCAACATCAAGAAAGAAATATACAATCTCAATAAAAGACATAAAGAAGACGGCATTATAGACGAAGACTTTCGAAGAAAACGTAAGGAATTGCGAAAGAGAGAAAAACAAATAAAAGATGTTATGATTACTTCGAACCTAAGGCTTGTGGTTTCCATTGCAAAGAAATATCGGAATTCTAACCTTTCTCTCCTGGATCTAATAAACGAAGGCAATATAGGGCTGATGAAAGCTGTTGAAAAATTCGATTATACAAAGGGTTTCAGGTTTTCGACCTACAGTACGTGGTGGATCAAACAGGTAATAGTCAGATCCTTAGCAGATAAAGGCAGGAGCATAAGATTGCCGGTACATATGGTTAATGAAATTAAGAAATGCTTTGAAATGTCGGGTATTGTCATGCAGGAAATTGGAAGAGAACCGAAACCTTCTGAACTTGCCGAATATATGAACATTTCTGTTGAGCACTTAATATCTCTTATAGGATTGTCAAAGGACATTGGTTCTCTCGATGTTCCGGTTTCCAGTGAGAATATAACCCATCTTCTTGACCTGATCAGTGATGAGAATTACATTGAGCCTTTTGAACAGGTTCTTCATATTACAGTACAGGAAGTTTTCAAAAGGGTATTCAAGGGGCTGGAAAAAAGGGAAAGGGAAATACTAGAATTGAGATTTGGAATAAACAATAATGTTCCCCACACTCTACACGAAATTGGGCAGAAATTTAACATTACAAGGGAACGTGTAAGGCAAATTCAAAATAGAGCAATTGCAAAAATTCGAAATACTACTTCTATTCAAGACTTGAAAACAATAATCTAATATTACGGACATCTATGACTTTTGGTATAGCTAAATCTGAAATTATATGTATAGAAAAGTATACGTATATCTTTTTACCCTGATGCCCGCTGGTATCGAATCTCTAACTCTATATACCATAAGAACTTAAAAAACACAACCCAAAAACACAGCCTGGCATTATTCTTGCAACTCTGTTTGTAATGAGAATTGTAAATGAGGATGGAATAATGTTGGAAGCTATCAGAAGAAACAATGTAAATCTTGCGGCAGAGGATGTGTCGGCCGAATTCTTAAGGAAGGGAATCCATCTTTTGATTGCGGCGGTTCCTTTGATTGCTTCAATCAGTTTTAGGTTTGCAACAACCCTTTTGTGGATGGGAATTGTTGTTTTTGCTCTGGCGGAAATGCTGCGCCTTGAGGGAAAGGATGTTCCCTTTATTTCAAAAATCACCAGAATTGTTGCCAGGAGAGGAGGCAGCCGAAAATTCATCGTTGCTCCCATAACTCTGGCATTGGGGGCTCTGTTTTCCCTCTATCTTTTTCCAGAACCGGTTGCCGCACTGGCAATTTATGCTCTGGCCTTTGGTGATGGTTTTGCAGGGTTGATTGGAAAAATGTACGGAAGAATCAAAATTCCATTTTCCGGTGGAAAGACTCTAATAGGCAGCACGGCATGTTTTACTGCTGTTTTTCTTATCTCGATGTTTTTACTAAAGCAGCCGTTCCACGCCTTAACCATTGCATCAATGGCAACTCTGCTGGAGGCGTTGCCCCTTAAAGATTTTGACAACTTTGTTATCCCCACAGGGCTTGGTTTTTTTGCCACACAGTTGCTGATGTTTAATTAAGACCATAAATATATAGTATGTACTCTATTTGCAAAAACAATTGATCCGGATATAAGTAGTAGAATCCCCGCACCGGACAGGAGCGGATTGTGAAGTAGAAGTGCCATATCTCTTCCGGATATAACCAGAATTAAACTAAAGGCTATAATTAAGTGATCCAGACTGTGTTTTTTCAAAGCTGCCCAGCAAAAGTTTAATATCGAAAATATTTTTACAATAGTAAACGATGAAATAAAGATTTGCCCGTCTCCTGGTTCATAATTTAAGGAGGGGAGGAACCTGTCATTAATCGGGATAGAAGATCCCAGAGATATCGCCAGTATAAAACTTATTCCGAGGATAAGTTCAAGTTTTT
>CAZEKV010000136.1:0-6024 GCA_964512945.1 uncultured Spirochaetales bacterium
GTTGTTTACTTTCATGTGGGAACTGATATGAGTTTTATTCAGAAAGAGGGTCCCCGTACGGCTTCTACCAACCAGAATATTTCCATTAATCCCGGTAGCATAACCGTTTCCTGACCACCGGTCATTAATAATTTGCAAAGCCCCCGGATCAATGACTGGAATCGTTCTGGATTCAGCCGCCGGCGGTGTTGGGCAAAGAAGGGAATCCTTCAGAGGGTACAAGGCGGATTCTCCGGCAGAGATTGCTTCTATCACTCCAATTTATTGACTTTTTTTTTATTGGAGTCTATACTCCCAGCTCGTATATGTAATTAAGGAGTTTTTATGTCAAAATCCCACCGCGGCAGCGGAATCAGAGAGAAAAACAACAGGGGTAGGGGTACGTGTCCTGTTTGTAAGAGAAGCGGTATCAAGGTAGAGTATGAGCATAAGGAAAATGATAAGACGCTGAACATATGTAAACAATGCAGGGCGGCTCTGGCTCGCACTAAAAAGAAAGAAGCTGCCGTAAGTGCTTAAACATGGGGGGTCAGGGTTATACATCGAGGTCTGCCCTCTGTTTGCCTGCGATACTCCCTCCGCCAATTGTAATTGATTGTCGAATGATTCTTATTAAATAGGGTGGACTGAACGCTATGCTGCTGTCAAAAACTATTTTAACGGTTTATCTTGCCTTTTTTAGCCTCGAATTTCTGTTTGAGCGTGTTCTTACCTTGTTGAATATAGGGAATGTCAACAAAAACAGGAAAATTCCCCCTTTTTTCAAGGGGCATATCGATGGAAAGCGTTATCGTAAATCCCAGGAATATACAATAACAACAAATAAGTTTTCAATTATAGATAGCCTTGTTTCAGCCGCTGTTCTGCTTTTCATAATACTAAGCGGCTTTTTCGGGTATATTGACAGGCAAATCGCGGGTTTTGGCCTTACGGGGTATACCCATAGTATTGTTTATTTGATTCTGGTTAGTCTGATGTTTAAATTGCTTTCTTTACCATTTTCCCTCTATTCCAGTTTTGTTATAGAAGAGAAGTTTGGTTTTAATAAAATGACTCTGAAAACTTTTTTCCTTGACTTATTAAAAAGTCTCATGCTTTCTTTGCTTTTCTCCGTTCCCCTTTTGCTGGGATTCTTCTGGTTTATAGATAATACGGGTGAATTATGGTGGCTTTTTGCCTTTGTTTTCATAATTACTTTTCAACTTTTTTTGACCATAATATATCCTGTTTTTATTGCACCTGTGTTTAATAAATTTAAAGCCCTCAAAGACGGTGAATTAAAGGAAGTTCTCGATTCACTGGCAAGGAAATTATCCTTCAAAATTAAGGATATTCTGGTAATGGATGGAAGCAGGAGATCGCGGCATGGTAATGCCTATTTTACAGGAATTGGAAAAACGAAGAGGATTGTTTTGTTTGATACAATTATAGAGTCTTTATCCCCGAATCAGCTGGCGGCTGTCCTGGCACACGAAATAGGCCACCAGAAAAGGCGGCATATAATAAAAAGATTTATTGTTTCTTTTGTGATGTTGTTCGTTTCTTTTTTTGTTCTTGGTCTGATTTTGAGGTTTGACCCTCTTTACCGTGCTTTTGGTTTTTCAGGATTCAGTTACCACGGGATACTCATAATAAGCGGCTTATGTTCAGGGCCTTTTACTTTTTTCTTTAATCCCCTGTTTACTTCCTGGTCGAGAAGACATGAATATGAGGCTGATAGCTTCGTTGTTAAAAATACTTCCCTCTCAAAAGACCTGAAAGAGGGGCTGATAGTTCTGGGAATGGATAACCTTACGAATCTTACCCCCCATCCGCTGTACAGCTTTTACCACTATTCCCATCCGGCTCTTTACGAGCGCATAAAGGCAATCGAAAGACAGGAAGCCATATGCGGCAAAAAATGATTCTTGCTACCTTGTTATCTCAATAACATCCCGCCGTCTGAGGGAATTAAATATCTCATTAACCGGATAATACCTGTTCCTGCCCAGCATGCTGATACCGTCGCCGTACCTCTTGCTGTTGCTTCCCCAATCGCTTGGTACGGGGTCGTATACAATGAAATATCTTTTATCTTCAGAATATCCCTTTATGATAATATAATGCCCGACCGAATCATTGTAATATCTTCCGAAAAGATCATTTTCAGGATGTCCTTTTGCCCATCTGATGCCGCCGCTGTAGTAAAGAATTATTGCTATATTCCCGTGGTCAATGATATCAATAATATCCCGGACGGATTGCACCGGTGGGTTTGTGATGTTGACATTAAACTTTGTGAGGGCTCTTTTCAGATCAATAAAACTTGTACTTCCATTTCCGGACCAGCCTATTTCCCTTCTGATTCGTGATACAGGAACATATATACCCTTTGCCCAGCCTATACTCATCGACACAACAGAGGGTCCGCAATTGGATTTTGTACCCGTGTTGAATTGTGTTCTATACCAGTTAATATCATTCCTATCCGAATGAACGGAATTAATGGGACTTACAAAAAGATATAAATGGTTTTCTTTTTCCGTCCCTCCCCTTGAGATGATGTGGAAATAGCCGTTGGCCGTGATTTTATAGGTTGTTTTTCCGTGAGAAGCCCCAACAGGAACTAAGGGGAAATCCTTTACCCTGCCTGTATAATCATTAAACTGGGTTATTTCTCCATTTACCGTAAACAACTCATCTGGATTTTTCAGAGTTAGAAATCTCTTGTTTATTTTATTTACAGTGGAAAAATTCGGCACCTCGATGACGAGGCGGTTTGAATCCTTAATATATCCGAATTTATCTCTAACCAGACATCTAACGACATAAGAGCCGGGCTCCTTATATGTTACGGAGGGTTTCTGCTTGAAAGACTTCCGACCGTTCCCAAGATGCCATTCGTAATAAATGCCTTTATCGGGCATTTTATCTCCAAAGGAAAAATGAGCAGTTATTACATTTCCGTCACTTTGTTTACTGGCTGTTATTTTTATATCCGGGGGCAGAAGGGTTTTATTATTCCGTAAAAGCTCCTGGCGTTTTGCAATTACTAACTCTCTTTCCCTCCTGATGTTTTCTTTATATGCAGAAAGGTTTTCCTTTGTCGGAATAATTATCGTTTGGCCTTTTGTGATGGAATTTGCATTATTGATTTTGTTGTAGAAGGCGATACTGTACGAGTCATAGCCGTAGATATATGCAATTTCAGAGAGGGTTTCTCCATCTTTTACCGTATACTCAAGATCGGAGGATAGTTCAAATGTTGGAAGACCGGTTCCCCTTGGAATGTTGTCGGAAAAACTGGAAGATTCAAAATTCGTCAGCTCAATTGTATCAATATTAAGCAAAAAAGACCTGTTTGCAGTTTTGATCAGTTTGTTTCCCGTCTGGTTTATTCCAGTGTAAAGTAACATCAGAAAGGAAAGAAGAGAAAGGGTTAAAATGCCAGGCAAAAAAACCGGGGGACATTTTTCCTTTTGTTTTTGTGAAGAACAAATAAAAAAAGATCCGATACCCGACAAAAAATTGGATTTACCGGTTTTTACCTCATCCCTCAGTCTTCTAATCAGAGTATTTCCAGCGACCCTGTTTTTTAAATCGGCAAAAACTCTCTTGTTGGCTTTATTCAGCCCTTTTATTCTTTTTTTAATGCTTTGATGTAATAACAATTTATTTATTTTCATATAATACTATTATCTTCAATTTTCGGGTCTAACTTTACCAATAATGAAGACATTTTAAATAAGAAGAAAAAATCTGTCAAGCTATATGGGGGTTAAAAGCCCTGCGGCATTGCTGGAATTCCCAATTTTAGGCCAGGAAATAATTGTTTTAAGAATTTACCCCGGAGTTAAACGGGAAATCCAGGGGTTTTATAGACTAAAACGGATGGGAAATCATCGGAAAATCAGCCGTTACTATGACTTTTTCCCTCTTTATCCCTGAAGGGAATGAATCTAACCCCAACTCCGCCGTATACATCTTTCTGGATGAGGCGAACTTCTCCGTTTCTGGTAAAAATTTTCTCAATCTGCATTATGAATTGTCGTTGTGGGGGACCCAGGGGAACCACCATAATACCGTTTTCCGAGAGCTGTTTTGACAGGGGAGGGGGAATGTGATCTATGGAGCATGTAACAATAATTCTGTCAAATGGGGCATACTTTTCCCATCCGTAGAATCCGTCATCCAGTTTTCTTGTAATATTCTTATATGTCGGATAGTCCTCTTCAAGTTCCTTGTAGAGGGAATCCGTTTCGGCCGCCAGTTCTTCAATTATTTCAATGGAATAAACATGATTTGAGAGATGTGAGAGTATGGCGGATTGATATCCGGATCCGGTTCCAATTTCGAGGACCTTATGATGAGGCTCAATTTTCAGAGAGGTAGTCATCATGCTGACGACATCAGGATCGGTAATTGTGGCTCCGTACCCAATTGACAGCCATGTATCTTCGTATGCTCTGGATAAATTCTTTTTCCTGACAAAATGTTCTCTCGGTGTCATAAGAAAGGCTCTTACAAAATTCTCGCCGTCCAGTTCTTTTGTGTCAATAAATTTCTGGGCTAATTCCCATCTATCTTCAATATATCCTTTTTTTTCAGCGGTATGTTGAAGCATCCACCCGACAAAGGAGTCTTTTGTGCCTATCGGTGGTTTTTCGGTAATTTTTGTAATATCGTATTTTACCTCTGCATTTTTAACAACATCGATGTCTTCTATGACGTCGGCTGTCTGGATGTTTTCCGTTTTAGTGTTTTTATCTTCGGTATAGTTTGCAGTAGTGTCTGCACGGGCTTCGCGTGGACTCCCCGTGCTGATAATTACAACGACAAAAACGACCACGAGAGCTGTAAAAATTCCGATAAGAATACCCAGCAGCAATTCCTTGCTTATTCCGGTGCTCGTGTTTTTTTTAGCTGTACTCTTCTCTGAAGCACATTCATTACACAGGCCGGCCTGCTGTACATCATTTCCGCATTCAGGACAATTTGGCATGTTAAGACACCTCTAAATAATGATATTGACGTTTTTTAATGTAAAAGGAACCCACAATATAGACAAATGTCATGATTTTGTCAATTATGCCAGAAAATAAATGAGATCCCATCCAATTTCCATGACTTTTTTCTATTTTTTCCCACCTTTTGACAAATAGATCGATACATAGTAACATTACCAATACTTTAAATAAGCGGGAATCAATGAAAAAAATCAATTTCAAATTACTTTCCATATTTCTATTTTCCATTGCCATTATTGCCTTTGAATTATTTGTTATGCGTGTATTTTCAGTGGGAAGCTGGTCCAATTTTGGAACCCTTGTTATAAGTACGGCTCTTCTGGGATTCGGTCTGGCAGGGACTTTGATTACATTTATCAGGGATAGAATAAAAAGAGCCCCGAATAAATGGCTGGTAAACCTGACCATTGTTTATATGCCTGCAATGTCAATAGCACATTTTATTGCTCAAAAGATACCTTTTAGCCCTACCTACATTGGCGCGGATGCCATGCAGTTTGTCTGGATCGGATTGTACTATATTGTCTACGGTGTTCCTTTTTTTATCGGAGCGTTGTTCATAGGTGTTTGTTTTCTTGTTTTAAGCAGTAAAATTTATAAACTCTATTTCTGGAATATGCTGGGCTCCGGTCTCGGGGGATTGTTAATACTTTTATTCATGTATGTACTGCCAACGGATAAATTAATAATCCCTCTACTATTTGTCTCTTTTTCCGCTTCTGTTTTTTCTTTATTGAGGGTTAACTCAGAAAACGGACTTATAACCATTCAAAAAAAGAACTTGCTAATAGCGGTATCTGCCCTGGTCTTTTCACTCCTTTTCTCGTTTTTTTTAGGAGGGGTAAGATTATCGGAGAACAAATCCATTTATCTTCATAGTTCAAAGAATATAGTGGATTCGAAGGAGATTTATCATTCCTGCAGCCCCGCCGGCGAGATGAAAATTTTTTCGAGTTCCTATTTCCATTCTGCTCCGGGATTGAGTCTTAATGCTGCAGTGAATATTTCACTCAAACCG
>CAZEKV010000137.1:0-6015 GCA_964512945.1 uncultured Spirochaetales bacterium
GTAATCAGGTTTTCCAAGACTTTTTACATATTCTGTTATACGCTCCACTTCGTCATCTGATAGATAGGCTCCCTGGATTCTTACCGGAAAGGGCTCCCAGGCAGAAGCGAATAACATATCCCCTTTCCCGAGTAATTTTTCGGCTCCTACCGAATCTATTATTATTCTGGAATCAAATTTACTTGCTACCATGAATGCAATTCGTGATGGAATATTTGCCTTTATCAACCCTGTAATAACATCTATCGACGGCCTCTGGGTTGCCAGCACAAGATGTATCCCTACGGCTCTGGACATAGCAGCAAGTCGGGCAAGGGTAGATTCCAGCTCTTTGCCGGTTGTAGACATAAGATCTGCAAATTCGTCAATTACAACTACAATATACGGCAGCTTTGTAATAGTTAGAGATTTTCCCTTTACTTTTTGGTTGAAGGCCTGAATATCCCTTGCCCCAAAAGAGTCAAGCAAAGAATATCTTCGTTCCATCTCATATATGCAGTATTGTAATGCCTGAAAGGCTTTTTTTGGATCCGTTATAACTGGTGTTAGTAAATGCGGAATATCGTTATAGAATTTCAGCTCAACAATTTTTGGATCTATGAGGAGAAGCCTTATTTCTTCCGGTGAACGGCTGTATAAAATTGAGGCGATCATTGAATTTACGCATACAGATTTTCCTGATCCTGTTGCACCGGCAATAAGAAGATGAGGTGTCTGAACAAGATCAATTAACTGAATACCCCCCGCAATATCTTTTCCAAGAATAATCGGGATCTGATATTTGCCGGATTTAAACCTGTTTAGAGATGCGATTTCTTTGAAAGAAACTATTGCTCTGGATCTATTCGGTACTTCAATTCCCACTGCATGTTTACCCGGAATCGGAGCGACAATCCTCACCCTCGAAGCAGCAAGCCGCAGGGCTATATTGTCAGCAAGATTTACTATTTTTGATAATTTTACTCCGGGAGCGGGGAGAATTTCAAACATTGTTATTACAGGCCCCTTGCTGATACCGGTAACCTCAGCCTCAATCTTGAATTCCGCAAGGGTATTTTTCAGGATATTTCCGGCTTTTATGGTTGCTTCATCAATATCATCATATCCACTGTAATTGTAGTCATTTAAAAGGCTTTCATCCGGCAGCAAATACTTACCCTTCTTTGCCTTCCCGGTGTTTTTTATCTCTGATTCTTCCACAGCGTAGTTCGGCGAGTTCTTCCCTTTACTATTGAGCTTATCTTTCCGGGTTTCCATATTTGCTTCTATGGACGATTTTTTTAGATTTTTAGAAGCCCTAAAAGCATCCGGTTGATTCCCTTCATTTTCCGGATCACCTTTCGATAATTCCCTGATTCGTAGTCTGAATGTTTCTTTTGCAGAATCATCTATAATCGGACTGTATTTCGGGGGGAGTTCATTTTTGCTAATATTTCCAGCTTCCTGTTTTAGTTTGTACGGAACTCCTGCAAGAACGTTTTTTTTATTCTTTTCCATTTTACCGGTCTTTTGAGGCTCTGAACCGGATTCGCCTTTTGACCCGAAATATCTATGATGCAGACTGATTATAACCATTATTTCGACAACTACTGTCAAAAACAAAAAAAGTATTCCTCCCTGAACCCCGAAGACAGAAGAAATTAAATTTGTTGCAGGAGAGGGACTCATTTCCGGAAGAATCATTCTAAGCAAAATACCCGTTGTAACAAATGGGATAATTGACATAAGTAATATGAAGAGAATATCTTTCCTGAAGGAACGCAGAATTAAAAGAAAGGAGCATCCAAATAAATAAACAGGTATGTGAAAAGCCGCCAGAGAATAGCTCGTAAGAAGCAAAGACCCTGGAAAGTCGAGTAAAAAAAATGACGGCTTCATGTCGTATAGCACAAAGACAATCGAAAAAAACAACCAGAACCCCGCTGCCGCAAGAAATCCTGATAGATAAAACGAAAGGATCCTTTTTCTCAAATAATTCCCCCGGTACCGGCAAGTTCCCCGTTTAAAGAATCAAAGCCAGTGTTCAAAATAAGATTATCGGCCCTTACTGGAGAAAAAATAATCCGAAAATACCCGCAGGAATCAGATAAAAACTAAAAAAATAGAGCTTTCCTCTTTTTACAAGTTTCAACAACAGAAACAGCGAAATAATACCTGTTGCGAATGCTGCCAGGAATGCAGCACCAAGTTCCAGTAGGTTAAAAAAAACCAGAACATTTCCCGCCTGTTTGATATCAAGTAACAGGGCTCCAAATATTGCCGGAATCGATATTAGAAACGAGTATTCCCCGGCATTTTCCCTTTTTAAACCGGAGGCCACTGAAGCAGTTATTGTAATCCCGGATCTGGATATACCGGGAAGAACCCCCAGCCCCTGAGCAATCCCGGTTATTATCCCATGCCTTACTTTAATCTTCTCATACCCTATTTTCCCATGAAAAAATTTTGACAGAATCAGGATTAACCCGGTCACAATAAAAAGAGCAGATATAACCCTGGGTGAATCAATGTCCATTTTTTTTATAACAATACCCACGACACCTGTAAACAATGTAGCTATCAGTATCATCTTCACAAGAAGTAAATCTTCTCCATCACCATCATTTTTTCTCCCGGAAACAAACCGGATTGATGATAAAAACATAGAAGTAATTCTTTTTCGAAAAATTACACATACGGCAATCAGAGTTGCAACATGGAGTATAATATCAAATAACAATGGTATTTCTTCGTATCCTAAAAAATACTGTGCAATAATAAGATGCCCGGAACTTGAGACAGGAAGGAATTCCGTAACCCCTTGAAGAATCCCGAGAAGAATTGCCTTGATCATCGATTCCATACCACGCCTCTTATAAATTGGGTAAAAATATTTTTACAACTTCGTCATTTTTTTTATCTTCGTAAAGATAACCGTAATAAACAGCAGATACAAGTACCTTCTTAACATAATTTCTTGTTTCAACAAAAGGTATTGCTTCTATGAACAAAATTTTTGAGAGCTCGTTATACTCTTTCTGCCATCTTCTTAGATTGGAAGGCCCGCTGTTGTAGGCAGATAGAGCCAGAGAGATATTCCCAAAACGCTTGTATAAATCGTTTAAATATCTCGCTCCAATCGAAAGATTAATAATTGGATCATCAAGAACCGGGTCTTTTATACCCATTTTCCACGCCGTTTCTCTCGCCGTGGCCGGCATCAGCTGGGTTAGACCGGCAGCCCCCTTTCTGGAACTTATTTCCGGTTCAAAACGGCTTTCTTCTCTTACAAGAGCAAATAAAACCGGAACGGAAATTCCCTCATTTTCGGCAGCGGCTCTAATCTCCTTCCGAAACGCTTCCGGAAATAAAATCAGGTAATCCTCTCTTTTTAAATCAAAATCAGGTGTATTTACTGCATTTCGAATCAGGTTGATAGATTCCAGATATCTGCCGTCTTTCATGAGGGAATAACATACATTGCGGATCATATACGGAGAAAGATCTTTTAATCCATCATAAGCCAGGTTATAGGCCTGTATGAGTAATCCATAGTCAAGAAAGCCACTGACAATCTTATCGAGGGTATTCTTACTTTTTCCGACAACCCTTCTTTTTTCAACTATCTTTATCTCTTTTCCGGTAATACAGGAGACTATTATCCGATAATAATCGGAAGAATTACTCTCCAGTATTTCTTTGTAGATAAGATTTACTTTCCTTTTTCTGTCCCCGTTATACGCAACCAAATTATCTTTTATCATGCAGGCTGCAACAAACGAATATCTTTCAAAAAGGATCCCCGAAAGATCCCTTTTTACGGCATTGTACAATTCATATAGTTTATTCCACGATTGATTTTCAACCAGGAAACTGCAGATTCTATCAAAAAGATCATAAAAATATTCCGGATCATTCCATATTTTTGAGTATCTTATCAATTCTCCCACCGCATCTTCCGGCGAATTAGTAATTGAACTGTCCAGATAATACCAGAGTATTCTATCATACTCCGACTTATCAATAGAATATTTCAGGGCTTCCCTGAGAAGCTCCATGGCTTTATCATACCTTTTTGCCCTCCTGTAGAGACGTCCCGAGGTGTCCAGCATGGCCATGTAAAGATCTTTTCTTTCAGGATTCCTTTCTAACATGATTTTCGCTGCGTTTTCGATCTTTTCCGCTCCTGAACTCACTCTCCCGCTGCCAATATAAATCCTGTATAAATCCCATATATTACGCTGTGTAAAAAAAGCCTTAACGGGTACTTTATATAGAGTATCAATAATTTCCACTGCCGAACCGTATTTTGCATCAGCAGTGCAGGACTTTGCCTTGAACCATGATCTTTCAATTTCATCGAATTCTCTATACAAATCTTCCTGTAGAAGATAGGTATATGCCCTATAATGGATTTTAGATGTTTTCTTTTTCAAAAAAATATCTGAAAAAAGATCCCGCCACCCCTTTTTCTTCAGTCTGGACAGAGAAACCGCTTCGTAGAGTGATAAATCCAGATCCTCTTCAAACCCTGCAGAATCGATACCCCTCAGTTTTTGTACGCCCTTAAGAACTTCTTTATATTTTCCCTGCCGGTAGAGAGCCCTAACAAGAGATCTGTTCATTTCAAAACTTTCGGGATCAAGTTTTATAATCCTCAGGATGTGCTTCTCGGCCTCTTTATAGTATTTTATATCCAGCAAAAAAGAGATAAGACGTTTCCTTGAGAGTAAAGACCATGGGTTTCCGGATTTTTTGGATTCAAGATTGAGCATTGCAATGCATAGCTCCCTCATCCCGATTGATTCATAGACATAAGACATGTAATAACCAGAACCGGAACCCAGTTTATTTATTTCTTTTAATTTCAGATTCTCATAATCTAGATGCCTCAGAAACTCACGATCCCCATGGCGTATCCTGGAAATGAACTCGACCTCGGGAACATTCCAAATTTCTGAGTGTTGACATGAAATAAATACCGACAAAAGTAGAAAAAATGAAAAATGTAATTTACTCTTTTGAAATATAAATTTTTGAACCCGCAATAATACGGTCAGGATTATGGATTTCATTCTCTTTCGCTATTTTTTTATACATCCATGGATTTTTATAATAGGATGCTGCAATTCCCCAGAGTGTATCACCCCATTTGATCTGGTACAATGCCTTTTCAGAGTCTGCATCCCGGGATTCTGAACCTGCCGTATCCATATCCACTGATTCCGTATCCTCTTCGGAACTCTCAACGGAATTTGAAGAGGAAACCTCTGTCTCTTCTTCAGGCTTTTCAATAGCATTACCTGTATCTGTTTCCGAATTACCATTCTTGTTGTCGGCCGTTTTTATATCAGAATTCAGCATCGCCTCAGGGCGGGGATCCGGAAGAACATCAAGATGGATAAGAAACAACACCAAGCCTGCCAGTAAAGCCAGAACAAGGAGAATAAACCCCACCAGCCTGAGAGGATGCTTCTTCTTTACAAAACCATTCCCGGACGAGGAAGCCTCTTCCTCAAAAGAGGTATCGATAGCGGTATTGATAATTGTTGCTTCGCTATCATCCTCTTCACCCGCAGGATCGAGTTCGAATTCAGGTATATCATAGATATCTTCTTTTTCAAGGGTTTCCAGGCTCACCGACAAACTCTGATGCTCCCCCGTCTTTGAATCGGTAGCTGAGGCATTCAGATTGCCGTTATCATCAATGCCTACAATAAGATTAATCTCAGGCTCCTTCTTTAAAGCCGGTTTTATATTCTCAATAACAAGACTTCCAATATACAGACTGTCGTCGATTTCACCATCTTCAGACTTGTACAAATCAATTTGTACGCTGGTTTGATTATCCTTAACGGTTGTCAAAACCAGTTTCTTTTTTCTATGGCTCTCCTCATCCAGTATCTCATAAAAAGAACCATTTGCCTCTTTTAGACCAATTTTGGAGTTACTCACACTGCCTCCTATTTTTTCCAGAATTCCTGTCCATTAAAAAACAACTCGTCATACAACTACCAATCCGGCAGACAGGACGTA
>CAZEKV010000138.1:0-6010 GCA_964512945.1 uncultured Spirochaetales bacterium
ATTCAATATTTCCGCCCCCTGCTATAACACCTGTTCTTGCAGAAAAGCGAGAGAGAGCTCCTGTCTTGTATCTGCACATTTGTATGTAATCATCAAAGGAGGGGAAAAGGGTGTGATTCTTATGCCACTCTATATCAAGACCCTGTCCAAAATGAAGATGTCTCATATCCTCGGAATAAAATCGGTAGATATATAATTTTTGTTCATTGGTAAGCTTGCTGTTGTCTATGATGGAAAGGGGAAGGAAGTACAGGAGATTCCCCGTGTTGATTGCCGTATCTTTTTCAAAAATCAGATGAATTGCCTTTCCCCCCCGCCGCCAATCTGAGTTGTCCTCAATATCATCAATTATAAGACTTCCGCTGTGAGCAATTTCGACAATCGGACTCAATTCTACAGCTCTATCATTTCCTCCTGCCATTTCGCAGGCAAGGAGCATTAAGACGGGTCTCCACCTTTTTCCTCCTCTGTTAATGAGTTCTCTGGCTGGAGCAATTATTTTATTATAGGAGGCTGTATCAAGCTTCTGTCCGGTTATTCCGGCATTAACCTTTACCCAGGTATTACTGATATTGTCGGGAAGTATTTTCTTAATTTCCCGTTCTACCTTTTTTAACCTGATATTATATTTTTGCTTCATTTTCCCTGCTGGCAGTTTTGAATCAGGTGTCCGGTTTTAATCAGGATTCTGATCCTTTATATCAATAATTTCGTCAATACTTGTTATAAAGAGGTCAAGAAGTTCCGGATCAAAGCGTTTTTCTCTTTCCTTTTTCAGGAAATCGATTATACGGCCTGTCTCCCAGGCCGGCTTGTATGAACGCTTATGCGCCAGGCCGTCAAACACATCTGCAAGAGAGGTTATCCTTCCAAAGATATGGATATCCGTACCCGACAGGTGGTTGGGATATCCCTTCCCGTTCCATTGTTCATGATGCTGCAGGGCGATGGTCGCAGCGGTTTTCATTGTTTCTCTTTCAGACCGCCTGAGGATTTGAAACCCGATAGTGGTATGTTTTTTCATAATATCAAATTCAGCGGGGGAGAGTTCCTCCGGCTTATTCAGAATTGTATCTGCTATTCCGATTTTACCGATATCGTGCATCGGGGAGGCAAGGCGTACTAACTCCGAGGTTTCCCTGTCCAGTCCGGCCTTTATTGATAGAAGATGGGAATACGCCGCTACACGTTTTACGTGGTTTCCTGTTTCGTGAGACCGTGATTCAACTACATCTCCAAGGGTAAAAATCACTTCTTTCTGGGTTTCTTCTATTTCCATATTCAGATAAATATTATCAAAGCCCACACCTATATTGGTTGAAAATAAACGAATCAGGTTTTTGTCAATTTCGGAAAAGGGGATGTCGGAAATTAAAAAAATAAAGTTTTCCCTTCCGTTTCTTGATGGAAATCGTCCAATAAAAATATTCCCTCTGGAGATTATTGTCTTTTCACTGGAGGACAGGAGAAGCAATGAGTACTCATCTCCCGTAAGAACATCACTGACTATTTTACCTTCCGAGTCTGAAAATCGCCCGTTCCCACTGATTATTCGAAAAGTTTCCTTTTCTTTTGTTATTGCCAATCCCGAGATATTCCTGTTTTCTCCATTAAAAGAAAACAATGCCGCAAACTGGGCCAGGACGCTGCTGGTAAATCCAACTATTGATTGTATTTCAAATATCTTTGCTGAACTTTTTATAATTTTCTCCAAACCCCTGGAGTTTCTTTCAATAACATGGAGGTCGTTGTAAGACCTCATACTCGATGTTACCGTGGTAAACAACTTTTGAGCCGTAAGTTCTGTTTTTTCCTTGTAGTCATTAATATCGTATTCTGTGACAATTTTTTTCTCGGGAGCCCATCCCGGCTGGCCGGTCCTGAGAATTATTCTTATAAAACGATTTCCCAGATCTTCCCTTATCCACCTGACGATTTCAAGCCCGGAATCCTCCTTTTCCATAACTACATCAAGAAAAAGTATGGCTATGTCGGGATTTCCTGCAATTATTTTTTTTGTTTCCGAGGCCGAATAGGCGGAAAGAAAAGTAAAGCCCCTGTCTTTAAATTTATAATTTGATAAAACAACCTTCGTAACTGTATGGATCTCCCTGTCGTCATCGGCAATCAGGATTTTCCAGTTTTTGCTGCATATTTTATTTTTTATCTTCATTTACATGTATTTCCGAACATCAGGCTTAACGAATCAACCAGACTCTGGAGAGTATATGGTTTCTGGAGAAAATATTTAACCCCTTTGTTCAATGCCTCCATAACCCTCTCATTTTTATTATAGCCCGAAGAAAGCATAACTTTTACATTCGGATCTATTTTTTTCATTTCTTTAAACACTTCAACACCCGATAACCCCGGCATCAGGAGATCGAGGATAACTCCATCTATCTTTTTATGCCATTTCCTGAAAGTTTTGACAGATTCATATCCGTTTTCGGCCAGTATAACAGAATATCCGCATTTTTTTAACATTCTTTCCCCAACATTTCTCATTAATTCTTCATCATCGCAAAGAAGGATTAATTCATTGTTGGCGACCCTTCTGCTTTTTTTTATTTTTACCTCTTTTTTTGTCTGGAAAGCTTCTTTTTCTGAATATGGGAGATAGACCATAATGGTTGAGCCCTTATTTGGCTCCGAAACAACATCTATAAAACCCTTAAACTGATGGATGATGTTGTAGGCTATGGATAACCCCAGGCCCGTCCCCCTGCCGTCTTTTTTTGTTGTGAAAAAAGGGTCAAAAATTTTTGATACGGTTTTTTCATCCATGCCGATTCCCGTGTCGCTGACCGAAAGAATCCAGTAATATTGAGGCTTTGCTTTTGGGTGGGTAAAACAGAATTTCATATCTGCACTGAAGAGCTCAAGCTGAACGGTCAGTGTGCCCCCTCCGGGTTCATTGGCTGTCCGCATTATTGTCATGGCGTGGGCGGCATTTATACATAGGTTTAACAGGATTTGTTCAATTTGTATGGGATCGGCAAGGACATTGGCCGGTTCTTTGTAGAATTTCTCAATTATTTTAATATTTTTATCAAAAGAGGATTCGCAAATTTGAACAACATTCCGAATTGAATCATTTAGATCAAAGGCAACAACATTCAGGGTGCTTTTCCGGCTGAGGGTCAGGAGCTTATTAACGAGTTCCGAGGCCATATTTGCGGAACCCTTGATCGTAGTCAGCTGTTCATTTGTTTTCATATCGGGGATGTCAAATTCCAGAAGAGATACTGCACCGGTAATACCGCATAGAATATTATTGATATCGTGAGCCAGCCCGGCGGCGAGGGATCCCACAGCTTCCAGTTTCTGGCTTTGAATGAGCTGTTCATCTTTTTTTTTGATATCAGTTATATCGTCAACCTTCAGTACTATTCCAGTATTTTCAGGAGAATTTAATGGATAGATAAAAACATTTCGAAAACGCTGTTCTCTATCAAAAAAATGAATTCCATGGGAAATTTTGAGCTTACCGGTATTCATAACCTCTACAAACTTGTTTTTCAGATCTTTTGAGATACTGGTAATATCCCATAGATTTTTCCCAATTGCTGTCGTTTTTTTTACTCCTGTTTCTTTTTCCGCCACATCATTCCATATGTTTATAATAAAATCCCTGTCGACTGCGATAAGCAAAGAAGATATGGAATTGATTATTTGATCGAGGTATAGATTGGCTTTTGTTAGTTTTTTCTGGTTGTTTTCAATAATCCTCAGATCTCTATACGCTCTCAGGGCTGTGACCACAGCAGTTTTCAGCTTCTGTTCGGTTAATTCCGTTTTTTCCTTATAATCGTTTATGTCATACTCAACAATTATTTTATTCTCAGGGGCATTCCATGCCTGCCCTGTTCTGAGAATTATTCTGATAAAGCTGTTTTTTAATTCATCACGAATATATTGAACTATATCGAGTCCTGAATTCTTCCCGTTCATGAAAACATCCAGGAAGAGAAGGGCAATATCAGGATTCTTTTTTATTATCTCTTTTGTTTCATCCTCAGAAAAGGCATTTAATATTTTCAGTGTTTTTCCCTGGAAAACAAAATCTTCAAGAACCATCTGGCTTACGGTGTGGATTTCTTCATGGTCATCTGCAATTAAGATTTTCCATGTTTCTCTGTCCCTCTTCGAAGAATCTGATGTTTTATCAGGAAACTCCTTTCCTGTGAAGAGTTCATCGCTTTTCATGTGATCATTCTAATTCCTTGATCTCCATAAGTCAATTGAGAGAAAATTTCCTGTACTTTTTTATATTTTCAGTATGATCCTTTAGTATATTAGTTTTTCCAGAAAACAGGATTGGTTAATAACAGACCCCAGTTAAAAAATATCAAACTGCCTATTATACAGAACCCCGAAGATGTTGTTATTTTTCTGGCATCAACGTCTTTGGGGTTTGTATCCTGGAGTGACAGGAGTACAAAATCAATTTTTTTTATGAAGCCGGATCTTGAAGAAAATATTTTGAATTCGGTGATTTTTTCAAAATAGTAAAAAATTTTTCCCATTGTTTTTCCGAATTCACCGGGAATTCTAAAGCTCCTTCTAATTGAAAAACGTGATATATGGATTAATCCGATCAGAGTGGCAGCCTTAAATATTCCCGTTTTTAGACCTCCCGCTGTTATCGGGAAAAACCCAATATAAAAAAAAATTTTGCCGGAAGGGATTATCAGGTTTGATACTATTATGCTAATGCTTATCAGGAGAACAGGGATTATTTTTATTTTGCGGTTGCTTAAAAAACAAAGAACAGTAAACAAAAAAGCCTGGGATACCTTAAAAATCATTGCCTGCTGAAGCAGAAAGGCCGGAATAATAATCAATCCGCATATGAACAGATGAGAAGGAGAAATTATCTTTTCTATATAGTTTTTATCCATTCCGATGTCCCGTAAAATTTTTCTGAGAAAATACCGAGCAACCCACCGCTTACAGTCCCGATAATTAATAATGGCGGAGCTATCACCCATGCCCCTTCTCCCAGAAACCATTTTACACTTATAACTATCTGAATTAAATTGCTTGAGATCGCGCCCAGGATGCTTATTCCTATTAGGGATATTTTATCCTTAAAAAAAAACCTTGCGAGGAGCATTATTATTCCGCTTATAATTCCTCCGGCACATGACAGTATGAAAATGTGTGAAAACAGCATTCCGTTTATTAATCCCTGCCCCGCCACCTTGAATATTATTAATTGCATGGTTTCTTTTGGCTTAAGAATCATAATTGAGATCAGTACAGGGAAATTTGCTATCCCAAGTCTGAGAAACGGCAGGGGCTTTGGAATGATATATTCAATTGTTGATAGAAAAATTGACAGAGCAGCGAGGACGGCAATTATGTCGGATCTTCTTTTAATTGCTGAGGGCATCAATTTCTTCTTCTTCAGCAGTATTTCCACCGCTGCCCTTGATTGAGATGAATACCTTATTCGGTATACATGCTATCCACTCATTGTTTTTTGCTATAGAACCGGAATTCATACATTGTTTGTTTGGGCACGGGGAGGAAACAATCCAGGCTTTTTGATTTTCTATTTTTATTTCTGTGATTCCAATGGGGCCATTAACTTTCAATTCCATATTTTTATCCATACTGTAGATGCCTGAAAAGCCAGGGGCACTCACATATAAATTCAACCTTTCATGTCCATTTCCATATACCAGAAAAGATACAAAAACGATTAGTAAAGCTGAAAAAATTATTGCAATATAATCATAAAGGCGAAGCTTCATATTTATATGGGATCTATTTTTGTCCGGTTTTCTTGATTATATGGTATCCGAATGTCGTTTTTACCACGTTACTCAAGCCCCCATGAGAGAGCCTTTTAACAGCTTCTTCAAAGGGTTTTGCCATTTTTCCCGGTCCAAAAAAACCCAGATCCCCTCCCTTGTTTTTACTCGGACATTCGGAAAACTCCCGGGCTATTTTTGAAAAATTTGCCCCGGCTCTGATTCGTTTTTTTAATTCTTCCGCCAGG
>CAZEKV010000139.1:0-6003 GCA_964512945.1 uncultured Spirochaetales bacterium
GAAAAGCCTTCATGATATCGGATACCACTCTCCTGTAGTATATCATCAGTATAGAATTTCTCATTTACATCGGAACCACGCACCCGGGATCCCCTACCCAGAAGGAGTTCGGCCATTGCCGCCATCCCCGTACCCTTTATACCCACAAAATAAACTGATAATCCCCTGAGGGAAGGTAATTTCTTTAAAATGGCCATGGGAGATGGTAACAGGATTACGGTATTTCTTCAACTCTCCATCGTAAGGAGATAAGCCTCAACAGCCGTCAGGCGAAGCAAAACTTTTTTTTTACTTGATTTTAAATACATAAAACAGTTATACTTACGTAGAGATAGATCAGGAGGGTTAAATTGAAGAAAAATAAATTCTTGATATTTATGCTGATAATTATTTTTTCGGCCGTTCTTGTCTCCGAAGAATCTGTGTATTACGCACGGAGTGTACCCATTGCAAAGATTTATCCCCATAGACTCGGTTACGGGATTGCCTATATGAAATCAAATCTGACTGTGGCCATGGTTTATGTTCCTGCTGAATGGTTTATGAAGGCAGGGGGGAAAGCCGAAATAGTCTACGGACTCGACCCCTCGTATCCCTACTTTACAGTATTCTGGAAAAACGGGAAATTTGATCACATAAGAATCTTTGTGCGCGAAAACCCGGATGACATTACCTGGGGCAGGTTCAATCCTGATGTTGATCCGAAGGCGGTTTTCGGTAATATTGAAGAAATAAAAATAGAATTCTAGTTATATCCCGGAAGTCCGGGTTTTACAATCTTCAGCCTGTCAGGCCTTTTTTCAATCTGTCATTTTTTTCGATAGTGAGGGCGGTAAAGAATGCGGTGTAGTTCCGTTCTATGAAATTGCAGTTTCCCACAAATGATGTGCTTGATTTTTTTACCGATAATGATCTCTTCTACCTGATAGGGCATCGTGATCCCGATGGAGACTGCCTCTCTTCACAGATTGCTTTGAATCTCTTCCTGGAGCGTATGGGTAAGAAAACACGACTTTTTACACCAGGTCCTTACAACAGATTAGAATCGGAACCCTTTCTAAACTATAAAAATCTTTTTGTAAAGGATATTAACAATACAATAAAATCCGATATCAAAAAGAACAAAAACCCCGTTGCGGTAGTGGTGGATTGTTCTGCAAGAAATAGAATTGGGATTATTGGCGACAGCATTTTGAATATAAAAACATTGATAATAGATCATCATTATTCCGGGCAGAATTTTGGAGATCTATTCTATATTGATCCCACTGCTCCATCCGTCACTATTTTGATTTCCATACTCATAAAAAGCCTGGGTTATTCAGTTAAAAATGATGAGGCGAAATTATTATTCTTTGGATTTTGTACCGACACAGGGTTTTTTCGTCATCTTGAAAATAATAATTCCTTTATTTTTAACGAAATAAGTATTTTATTAAAAACGGAGCCCGTTACCCCCAGAGAAGTCTTTTCTCTAATCTACAGAAACCGTACTCTTGCATCCAGAAAACTCCTGGGCAAAATACTGGCCAGAACCAAATCTTATTTTAGTGGCAGCATCCTGCTTACATACGAAACCTATGAAGAAATATCTTCTGTAAGTGAAGACGAAAGAGATTCAGATGCCCTTTACCTCCAGCTTTTTTCTGTTCCGGCATGTAAGGTGATTGTCTTTCTAAAAGAGGAAGAAAAAAATATCTACACAATCGGCTTAAGATCAAACGGAAGTGTAAATGTCGCAGAATTAGCAGCTCTTTTTGGGGGAGGAGGTCATAAAATGGCTTCAGGGTGCACAATAGAGGGGGATTTAACAGAAGTTGAGGGAAAAATTATGGGCAGATTAAAGGATCTCATAAATTAGCTTTCTATCGGAAGAATCTTCTGGTAGATTCCAGCCTTTACAAATCTAAATTTGGCATTCTCCATACCCAGCGTTTCCGAGTGGCCTATAAACAGATAGGCCTCGGGATACATCGAATTAAAAAAGTTATCTATCAGCTCTTTCCTTGATTCCTGTCGAAAATAGATCATTACATTTCTACAAAAGATAATGTGAAACTTTCTTTTAAAGGGAAATATTTTATTCATCAAATTAAAACGCTTAAATAATACTAATTTTTTTATTTTCTCTTTTATCCTATACTGATTTCCAGCAATCTTATCAAAGTATTTCAGTCTAAAATCCGCAGGCAGTTCGGCAAGTTTTATATCGGAATACAAACCTCTTTTTGCCTCTTTTAGAGAAGTCAGTGAAATATCTGTTGCTAAAATCCCTATATCAATATTCTGAAGACGCCCGGCAAAGCTCTCGTACAGGAGGATCCCCAGAGTATAGGCCTCTTCCCCTGTAGCACATCCCGCTACCCATATCCTCAAAGCTGGCTTCTCGTTATTAGACTGCAGCATCCTATTAATTGTTAACAGTATATTATCCCTGAAAAAAGAAAAATGGATTTTCTCTCTAAAAAAATAGGTATAATTTGTAGTTATGTGATCAATTAACAAAAGCAGACTTTTTGAAGTTTTATCATTAATAACTTCATTGTAATATTGATCAAAACTGCTCAATCCCATTTTTCGTATCACCTTGCTCAGTCTGGCCTGAACAAGTATCTTTTTCTTATCCGTAAGATTTATCCCGAATCTGCTGAATACTATTTCCGAAATTTTTCGGAACTCGTCATCCGATATCGGGATAATCCCCTCAAAATCAAAATTTTCCAAAGTCGTCATCATCAAGTTTTATTAAATTTTCCGGCTCAATTAATTCCTCATCCGGAATACCTGAAATTGGATCTTCAGGGTTTAGAGCCCCCTCGTTCACATCAACCGGAATCTGATTTATCACATTAGATATATTCGCATGTTTTCCAATATTCGAATCTAGTTTAAATTTCGACATCATTGACTTCAATTCCTGAGCCTGTGAAGCAAGTTCTTCGGAGGCCGCAGCACCTTCTTCTGAACTCGCTGCATTTGACTGTGTTACCTGATTTATCTGGTCAAGGCCGTTATTAATCTGTGAAATCCCTGCCGCCTGTTCCTTACTTGTAATTGCAATATTATTTAAAAAAGCGGCAATCCTTGTAGAACCCTTTACAATACCGCCAAATCGCTTTGCTGTAGTTTCTGCCGATTTATATCCCTTATCAATATAATCGATCGACTCTTCCACCATAACAGTTGTCTCTTTTACAGCAGAAGCACTCTTTATGGCAAGATTTCTAACTTCTTCCGCTACAACTGCAAAACCCTTTCCGTACTTGCCTGCCCTGGCCGCTTCAACATTCGCATTTAATGCCAGAAGATTAATCTGAAAAGCAATGTCATCTATAATTTCCACCACTTTCTTGATTTTATCCGAAGATGTGTTTATTTTGCTCATAATAACCAGCAGCCTTTTCATATGTTCATTTCCGAGATTGGAATTCTTAACATTGAACCTGGCCAGGGAATTTGCTTTTGTTGCATCATTGGCATTCTTCTTTGCCGTACCATTTATCTGTGCCAGAGATGATGATATTTCTTCGAGAGAACTGGCCTGCTCGTTAGATCCCTGGGCAAGGGTTTGACTGGACATGGCAATCTGATCAGCACCTGTATTTATTTGTGAAATGGCATTGTTGGTTTTCCTGAATACCTTATTAAGTGAATTCTTCATATAAATAAGCGAATGGCCGAGAGAATCACTATCAGAAACAGCCCTGACAGTGATAGAGAGATCACCCTCTGCTATCGCATTCAGAGTTTCAGACTTATACCTGAGAGAATTAATCATTTTATTGAAAGATTCCGCAAGAACCCCAATCTCATCACGCCTCTTCATGTGGAATTCGTCAATATTCAAATTCCCCTCGGATATTTGGTTGGCCATAGAAGAAACCTTTTCAAGGGGCTTAACAAGAATAGAGGCAAAGACTACTGAAATAAGTATTCCAATAAAAATAGAGATAAAACTGATTAGTAATGTACTATTTTTTATACTCTCAAGACCCCCAAGAAAATTACTGTGATAGGCACTGGGAGCGACATACCAGTCCAGAGCCTTAAAATAGCTCACTGCAGCCACCTTCATTTTGGCTGCTTTTTCCTTGTTTTTCCATGGATAATAATGTATATAGTATTGACCGGATCTTAATTCCCTGGCCTTATCTATTATTTCCTTTATAAAATAAACACCATTCGAATCCCTGGAATTTATTATATTTTCACCATCTCTTTCTCTGTCTTTTGAAACAACATATTCGCCACGGCTGTTTACAACCCAAATATACCCGCTTTCCCCTATTACAGTACTTGCCATTCTATTTTTCAGATCCTCCATAAGTCTCACTCTCAAATTCGAACTCTTAAAATCTGAATAATAAGAACTGGCTCCAATTATAACATTCCATGGCTTAAAATAGGAAATACCCGCGAGTTTCATCCTGGTTTTTTCTTCCCCGATATTTTTCCATGGATAATCTATGGGATAAACATCATCCCCGTTTAACTGCTGCCCATTAATTACCATTTTCCTGATAAAATAGGTGCCGTTTGCATCCCTCGCATTCCATATGTTTTCACCATCTCTTTTCCTATCTTTTGAGACAACATATCTTCCCCTGCTATCAATTATATAGACATAACCGGTTTTCCCGACTTTTATTGAAGCAATTTTATCATATAAAGCCTCAACAACTTTCTTCGGAGGGTTGACCCCATATTCTTCCACAATTAATTCCATCATCTTCTTTACATCGATGGAAATAGCTGCAACCTGCTTTCGTATAAGCATTTCCTCTCTTTTCAGGACACCAGTTATTTGTTCGTTGGTTTTTTCCGCTATTTTCTTCCAGCTAAGGGACTCCCTTCCAAGATTTTCTTCCACCTGCCTGTATATTTCTCTTCGTGCTGTTGAATAACTAAGAACACCGAGTACGGTTATTGGAACAATAATAAGAATCAAACTAATTATCATTATCTTCCATCGTATACTGAATATATTATGTTTCATCTTCCACACCCCTATTTAAACATTAGCACTTATCAACTCTAAATCTTTTTCATGAATTAATTCTTTTTCATTAATTATTATCTTTATCTCATTACCCACTTTAGCAAGACCGGATATGTATCTTTTTCTATCAGATCCAGCCTTGAAATTCGGAGGAAATTCAACATCACTATTATCAATAACGCAAATAGCAGCAACCCTGTCAACAAGTAACCCAAGGGGGATCATGTCCAGTTCTATTATTATTATACAAGATCTCCTGTCATATTCACATTTCTTAAGATTAAAACGTATCCTTAAATCAATTATGGGTATTATTTTTCCTTTCAGATTAATAACACCCTTGATGTATGCCGGCATATCAGGAACCCTCGTCACCTTCTGCAATTCAATAATCCTTGACACATTAATAATATTAATCCCATATTCCTCACTGCCTACATTGAACAATAAATACTTACTTTTATTGCTATTATCCTCATCATCAATATATCTCTCTTTTTGCATTATTTCATCCCCCTTCACACCGGAAGTAGTGTCCAGAATCTTATTCATTATTACGGAAATGTTGATAACAAAGCCAATCCTGCCCTCCCCCATAATACAGCATCCGATAATGCCCTCAACGCTTCCCATGTACGCGGGGACAGGCTTTACAACCATCTGTTTATATCCAATAATTTCATCAACAAGAAACGCCGCTTTTTTTGCACCTGCTTCACAGATAATTAAAACCCCGCTATCCATGGACTTTTCTTTCAGACCTATCTTAAAAAAATCATGCAATCTCACAATAGGAAGAATATCATCCCTCAACTTGAACACTTCCGAATCTATGTCGGTCTTTATTATATGCTTCCTTCTCAGCCTGTGGAATTCCAGAATATCACTTAATTGAATAGTATACAATGTATCGGCTATTCTAATAATGACACCATCAATTATTGATAATGTCATCGGTATCTTAAGAATAACCTTCGTACCTTTCCCCTTCTCACTCTTTACGT
>CAZEKV010000140.1:0-5967 GCA_964512945.1 uncultured Spirochaetales bacterium
TAGAAAAAAATCTTGTTACCGCTTTTATCGGTCCCTCTGGATGTGGTAAAAGCACCTTCCTTAAAACATTAAATCGAATGAACGATTTAATACCGGGTGCGTCCATGGAAGGAGAAATTTATATTAATAAACAGAATATATATTCAAAAACCCTCGATGTTGTGGAATTAAGAAAGCAGGTTGGAATGGTCTTTCAAAAATCAAATCCCTTCCCAAAATCAATATTTGATAACATTTGTTACGGCCCCAGGATAAATGGTATAAAAGATAAATGGAAATTAAAGAAGATTGTAGAAGAAACCCTTACAAGGGTAGGGTTATTTGAGGAAGTAAAAGACCGCCTTTCCGATAGTGCCTTCTCTCTTTCGGGAGGCCAGCAGCAAAGATTATGTATTGCCAGGGCAATTGCCGTTAAACCGGACATCCTGCTGATGGATGAACCGGCATCAGCACTTGACCCCATTGCAACAACAAGAATAGAAGAGTTGATTCTCGAATTAAAAGAAGATTACACTATTGTGATCGTAACCCACAACATGCAGCAGGCGGCAAGGATATCGGATCAAACTGCTTTTTTCTATATGGGCAGACTTGTTGAAATTGATTCAACAAAAAAAATATTTACCTCGCCTTCGAAAAAACGTACCGAAGATTACATAACCGGAAGGTTTGGTTAAAGGAGATTATTATGGAAAGACATTTACATATGGAACTGGAAGAATTAAGAAAAGAGCTCTACAGAATGGATACAATGGTTATCGAAGCCTTTGTTAAATCGATCAGGGCGATGAAAGAACAGGATCTGAAACTTGCGGCAGATGTGATTGAAAATGATTCGGTAATTGACCGTATGGAAATAGATGTAGACAATAAAATACTCTCCATACTGGCTTTGCAGCAGCCTGTTGCCGTTGATTTTCGTTTTTTAATGTCCGCTCTTAAAATCAATAACGATCTCGAAAGAATTGCAGACAAGGCTGTTACAATTGCAAGAACCCTGCGTCTTTCTATTTTTCAGGATTTATCGAGGGATTATTTTAAATCCATTCTTAAGATGAGCGAATTCGCTATTGCCATGGTAGAGAAATCCTTCGAGGCTTTTATGGAAAAAAATGCCAGAAAAGCGGAAGAGGTTATCAAGGAAGACGCCGAAATAGGCTCTATGTGCAATACCATAAATTCCGGGGTTATAAAAGCAGTAGAAAAAAATCAAAGAGGGGTTAACCTCGGGATTAATACCCATAAAATAACTACAGCCATAGAAAGAATAGGTGCTCTATCGAAAAATATCAGCGAAGACGTCCTTTATTACATATCGGGAAATCTGCTGAAATACTAGGCCTCTGCAAAAGTCCGGAATCACAGTAAAAAATGGTTTCATATTTATACTCCAGAAAGGGGATACTCCAGAAACGGGATACTCCAGAAACGGGATACTCCAGAAACGGGATACTCCAGAAACGGGGTTCCCGCTGCAAGCGTTTCGGCGGCGGATTACCCCTCCCCGGGTAGGCAGCGGCAATCTCTGGCGTTTTTCAGGCTCTAATGGAAAGAGCCGGCATCAGTCAAGTTCCAGGGTATAGGGCATAATCAATTTTGCTTCTCCCTTTTCCTTAAGCCCCCCGGCGTATCTGGCCAGCTTTGAGATATCCCCCTTTAAATACAGATTTCTGTCAAAAAGCTGCTCAATCAGGGGCCTTGATTCTGGATAGATATCAATTGCGGGATTTTTATTCTCCATGTCGCCAGCTTTCTTTGCAGCCTCAAGAGCATCAATAATCCCCCCTATGAAATCAATTAATCCATTTTCTTTCGCCTGAGAACCGCTCCATATCCGCCCCCCTGCCAGGGCTTCGATCTCTTCATATTTCTTCCCCCTGCCTTTTGCAGCCTTGTTTACAAAATCCGAATAGAAATCATCAATGAAATTCTGAACCTTCTCTCTCTGCTGTTCGGTAAATCTATTCTTCTGGGTGAAGAAGCCCGCATTTGGAGCTGTTTTTATTCTGACAACATTCAGTCCAATCTTTTCATACAGACCCTCGAGCAGCGGGCGTATAAAAAAGACACCGATAGATCCCGTGGTCGTGTTTCTATCGGCAAATATTTTTTTCCCGCTCATCCCTATGTAGTAGCCCCCCGATGCGGCAAAATCTCCCATTGATACAATAAGCGGCTTTTTTTTCTTCTGAGACTCGATAAACTGCCAAATATTATCAGAGGCGGAGCCCGATCCCCCCGGGCTGTTTATCCTCAGAACAAGGGCTTTTACCCTCACATCATCGAAGGCCGTTTTAAGATCCTTTATCAAAGCCCTGTCGTTGATAATACCCTTGCCCGCAGTCCTGCCGCCGAGGATTTCGCCTTCGGCGATAATGAGGGCGATTCTGTTTTTCTGGTCAAAAGGAATTTTTTCCGGAACCTTTAGAAAATCAGAGATGGAAACAAGATCTTCTCTGGAAAAGCCCGATCTTAAGAAAACCTCTTCTTCGATGCATATATCATCAACCAGTTTTCTATCCTTTAGTTCTTTTGTAATCAAAAAAGGCCCCTTGTTGATAATATTCTCTATATTCTTTATTTTGCGGTTTCTGCTTATTAACCCGGTATAGTTTTTAGATATTGAGTTCAGGTAGACAGTCAGCATCTCCCTGTTCTCTCTGGATATATCGGAAAGTGTAAAGGGTTCAACTGCACTTTTGTATTTACCATGTCGTACTGCTTCAAATTCAATTCCGATTTTTTTCAGGGTGTCTTTATAAAACATAATATTGGCCGAGAGTCCGTCTAAAAGAAGGATCGCATTTTTGGAGCAATATATCCTGTCAGCAGCGGAGGCGAGGCTGTATCCGCAGTCATCCATATAATCAAAATACGCCCAGATCTCTTTCCCTCTGGATTTAAAGTAATTTAATTCCTTTACAAGCTCTTCGGTCTGCGCCCATCCTGGAGAAGCTCCGGTAAAATTTAAATAAATACCCTTAATCTCATCGTATTCCGCTGCCCTTCTTATGGAGCTGAGCAGCTCGTAAAAGCAATAACTGTTTTTGCTTATAAGCTTTTCCATTTCTTCGGGCGGAAGTTCGGGAATTTCCCCGGCAATACTAATCTCAAGAACCTGTCCATTTTTTAATTTATAGACGGGATTATCTATTCCAGATCTAACAGCAGAAAAAATAGCTATTATGGCGATTATCAGGATGCAGAAAACAACTCCAAGTGATATAAACAAGATTTTAAAAAAATTCTTCATTGTCCTTCCTTAATTTATAGAATTAGCCGGTATCACGGCTTTTCATTTCGGTGGCATTTAGCAGTCGTACTTTATTTTGCTCTATTCCCCACTCGAAAGATTCAAATATTTTTTCAATACCCTTTTTGTCATTCAAGACCTCCGGGCTGAATTCCACTGTTACAGCCCTGTTTCTGCCCTGCCATTTTGCGTAATACAGGGCTTCATCTGCGAGGGCTATGGATGTCATAAAATCGATCTCATCGGAAGAGGTTTCACTCGAAGGGAATATCGTACAGCCTATTGAACAGGTTCTCCCTATCGGGGGTCTTCCGTTTCCTATCTCAAAATGATGGTTTTCTATTTTTTCCCTTATTTTTTCAGCCTTTTCCGATAGATATGATGAATCAAAATTCCTCAAAACCAGTAAAAACTCCTCTCCTCCCAGTCTTACGGCAAAATCATTATTTCGGATACAGTCCATAAAGATTTCGGCTGTCTGTTTTAAGACCATATCCCCTGAAATATGGCCGTAAGAATCATTCACTTCCTTAAAAAGGTCAAGATCAATCATGAAAACCCCGAACCTGCTATTTTTTGTTTTAGAGTTGTCGTTCCCGCGTCTTCTTTTTGCAGCAAATGAAGCCTTTAGGTTTTTAGCTTCTGGGAGAATAACTTCTGTTAAAAATCTTCTATTACGCAGAGCGGTTAATTCATCGCTCAGGGACTGCTCTTTCAGGAGTTTATTCGCCTTTTTTAACTCAGTAGTATATTCTTCTACTTTTCTTTCAAGTTTAAGAGCAGACGTTTTTGCTGTTTCGGATAATTCAATTCCTCTCAGACTTCCCCCTACAGCGAGGGCGAGGGATTTGTAGAAATCATAATTAAAATCAGTCATGTCAAGTAAAATACGGCTTTTTCCGTTGGCTCCCTGAATAAGGGGAAAAACTGCAAATGAATAATTTTCTGACAGGCAGGATTTCGGGGGAATGAGTGTTGTGTACGGAAAATACTTATCCTCATGTTTGCTTTTAGGGTTTAAATCCATAAGGAGCAGAGATTTTCCCCCTGGTTTGATACTGGTATAAAGATAGGACTTTTTTATGCCTGTTTCCGGTAAGTATTTTTTTAGAATGGATTTAAGATTTTCTGTTTCAAAGCACCCCGCGAGGCGGCTCTCCACTTTTAGAAATTTCTTTGCCAGTTCATATGATTTCAGGTATTCAGCGTGTGTGTGTTGTTCTAAGGTTTCTGATCCGGCCGAGAGGGATGCTCCCTGTGTTTTTTCCGAATTCCGGGTACAGTAATCACATCTTAGAATACGGGTTTCTATTTCTTCGATTCTGTTCTCGTCTTTTCCGGTTAATACTCTGACAGCCTTCCTGACTGCAGAACGTCCATATTCGAACAGGGGTTGACCCGTAATTGTTACGGGATGAATTCCCCGGCTTATTTTTTCAGTATGCCCGAAGCCGGCTATTATCAGATTATCAGAAACTCCGGTGATTTTCCGGTTGAATGCCTCAATAATTTCTCTGGTAGTTCTGTCTTCACTCCCTGCAAGGGCATCGATATTCCCCCTGCGCATGGCGGTTAATAATCTATCTTTTTCCCTTGAGGATTTTTCGCTGCAAACACCGGAATAAACCAGTTTGGTGTCGAAATCTATTCCATGGTTTTCAAGAGCTCTGAGATATCCCTCAAAACGGGAATCCTCAATTCCATTCTTTCTGTCGCTTTCTTTTCTTATATAAGCAATTTTCTTTTTCCCATGTTTTCCGATCAGGTGTTCGACAAGATTTTCCATGGCTTTTTTGTTGTTAAGAACAAGACCGGGCAGATCCGGAATGTCAGACCCTATGCTGATCAGGGGTTTCCCGGTACTACTAATTTTTTTCAGCATGCCGGAGTCTGTTTCCATTTCTGCCATGCTGGATATAAAAAGCAGGATATCGATATCGCCGTTATTTTCAAGATCCTCAAAAAAATCAGAGCCATTTCCGCAAAAACAAAAAAGATTCAGTTCCGCATTCTTTACTTCGCTTACAATTCCTGAAAGAACCAAAGCCTGATCCGGATTAAGCGAGGTAAAAGTAAGAACTCCAATAGTGGCTGTATTCTTCATTTATATTTTTGTTTATCCTTTATTTATTCCGATTTTTTTGAAACAAAGTTGCCTTTTTCCCGTACAGTATACTTTATATCGGGAACTGCTGTTAATACAAAAACTGGTGATATATTAAAATTGTCGGCAATGTTGAATAATTATGTAGTAAGAGTAATACAAGATTTATTTGGGAGAAAAGCCTCTTTTTTATACTCCCAATTGGTTTAAATCCCGATTTAGCTTAAAAGATTCGGGAATTTTCTGATGCGGGACTTTATTTTTTTCTTATGACGTGGTAAACTTGTTCTGTTAAAATAGTACTAATTAATAAAAATAAAAAAAGGATGGATTGTAATGAAAAAGTTTATCTTTCTAACTTCTTGTTTTACTATTTTGCTTCTGGCTCTGGTTAACTTTTCGTGTAGCCACCCGGACTCGTCTGATGCGGTGTCTTCTTCTACGACAACTCTGCCAGCTCCTGCCGCTCCATCGGGTCTTGGTGCTGTTGTGGTGTCAAGCAGCGGAATAAATCTGACATGGACGGATAACTCTGATAATGAGAGCGGTTTCAAGATTGAAAGGGCTCTGAATTCAGGTTTCTCCACTCCCCATGTAATAACAGTGGCTG
>CAZEKV010000141.1:0-5950 GCA_964512945.1 uncultured Spirochaetales bacterium
CATATGCATAATAAAAAAGACCGCGAATGTCTGTTTTAATCCATGTGATATCCCAACACCAACCTTAATTTGATCCAGTAGCTTTTCGTTCCGGGGAAGCCGGAAATATGATCATCTGGAAGTATCGTTAGCGGATATCTTTAGAAAGAAGCCCTTCCCCCTGACTCCCAGGGCGGGTAAAGCTGCGGTAGTAAGGGGGGACATCTGCAAGATAAATCCCGCCTTGATTTGATATATTAACCCCACAATGCCGATTGAAGGGAAATCTTCTGAACTGTTGGTTCAAGTGGGTTTCCTCATTGTATCTCCTGCTTTAAGGCGAAATACCCAGCATTTAGTACAAAATACGGAATCCCTGGTAATAAAGTTTGATCCAGAAGATTTGTATCTTCTCCCGCACACCGCAGGGATTAATTCTCATTTAAACTCTTTTCAATTTTTTCAATAATTTTCATGGTCACTTCTTCCGCTTCCTCAGAGTCCGTCACAGAAAAATTCAGCCTGTTGTTCCGTTCCTTTTTAAGATCATCGGCGACGAGGAGACCCGCAAGAATTGAGACCTTTAAGGGATCCTTCAAGGCTCCCCCCCTCTCAATTATGTTTATTTTATCCTGAAATATCCCCAGGATCTCCTCAAAATACTCAGCGTCTTCGTCAATCTTTATTGAAAACGCGGTACCAAGCAAATTTATTTTAATTCGGTTCATATAAATCTAAAAAATATCCAGTTCTACTTCTTTCTCCCCGGATGAATTGTCATCAGCTAATAATTCCTCATCTTCTTTCTCTTTGATAGAGGTTTCTGCTTCCTGTGATTTGTTAATTCTATCTTTCCGCGTCTGTATCGATTCGGGCTTGACTTCAGTCAATAATGTCTTTGAAATTCCATCATCCGTATTTTTCTTAACTTTTTTCCCCGGTTTTTTACTTTTTTTCGGTCGAGTTGTATCCTCCGAATCAATTTCCTCCAGGCGCGACAGGGCATTCAGTATACCCCGTTCAATTTCCGTTTGATCCCTTTTAAAATCGGATATACAAGCCTCAAGTTTTTTAATACGTTTTTGATGGTCTTCGTGCTTTTTTCTCAGCGAGTCGTTTTCCTCTCTCAAAAGATCAATCAAATCAACGGCATCCTGAACCATTGCATCGAGCTTCAGTATCTTTTCAAGAGTAACCATGTTAGACTCCCAGACTTCCTTTCGCCTTTTTTACCAGTTCCAGGAAAGCCAGTTCATCCTCAATAGCCATATTTGACAGGGCTTTTCTATTTATGAGGATGTTGGCTATATTTAAACCATTAATAAATCTAGAATAAGTTATTTCCTGTGACCGGCATGCAGCAGAAATCCTTGCAATCCAGAGAGACCTTAGATCCCTCTTTTTTCTTTTTCTATCTCTGTAGGCATAGGTCAGGCTTTTTGCTACAGCATCCTTTGCGGTTCTAAGGAGCTTGCTGCGCCTTCCGTAAAATCCCTTAGCCTGCTTGAGTATTTTTTTACGCCTGTTTTTTCGTCGTGTTCCGTCTACCGTTCTGGGCATAGTAAGTCAGTCTCCTTCGTTTTATCCGTATGGTAATAATTTTTTAATTTTTTTAGTCTCAGCAGGGCTCAGGATCCCCGAATGTCTGAGGTTTCTTTTCCTTTTTGTACTCTTTTTTGTCAAAATATGGCGCAGTCCCTGTTTTTTGTACTTTACTTTACCGGTTCCGGTCAAAGAGTACCTCTTTGCTGCACTTTTTCTTGTTTTCATTTTAGGCATTGTAATATCCTTGTTCTATTTTCTTTTTATTTTTGGATTCAGAATCATGGACATAAAGCGCCCTTCCATTGACGGTGACCTATCAACACTGTAGCTGGATGTCTCATTGGCCGACTTGTAAAGATCATCCAGAGCCTCAAGTATTTTCGATAAGGTGTCTTTTCCTATCTCCGTATGGGCAAGCTGTCTACCCCTGAATCGCACGGTAATCTTGACTTTATTTCCCTCGTCAAGAAATTCCTTAACCTTTTTCGTTTTGAATCTAATATCGTGTTTCTCAATCATCGGCTGCATTCTGACTTCTCTTAGTTTCATCAATTTCTGTTTCTTTCTTGCATCCTTTGTACGCTTTTCCTGTTCAAATCTGTACTTACCATAATCCAGGATTTTGCATACGGGAGGATCCGCCTGTGGAGCTATTTCAACAAGATCAAGCCCCGCTTCCGTTGCGAGATCAAGAGCCTCCGCAGTGGAAACAACCCCTCTCTGGCCCTCCTCTGCATCAATCAACCTTACTTGCCTCGCCTTTATGTACCTATTGATTCTTAATTCTTTTGCAGCCAATATTCCCCCTGTAGCTAATAAAATCTTACCCTGCGATATTAGCACCACTTCAACAAATAGTCAAAGGGTTGTCAATAATCAATTGGTTTTTTATTAAAATATATTAATGGAACCGAAAAATAGCTGCAGAATTTAACCCCGGATATTTTTCCGTGTTGTTGAAAGAGGAATTCCACCCGTCTAATGGGAACCAGAAAGCGGGGTAGAGGGATTTTCGCCAGACTGTATATAAAAAGGCGAAAATCGCCTGGATAAATGGAGGCAAAAGAAGATATATTTGCTTGAAAGGCGGAGATATTATGTGTTAGCATCCTGTCTATGGTTTTATTTTTGATTACATCGATACCTCTATTGTTTTTTTTCATATCCGGCATACACCCCGCTTTTGGGATGGGGAAGAGGAATTTTTGGACTCCCTTTTTTAGAGGTGCTCTGGTTTTTTTCCCTGTTGGTGTTTTACATGCGTTAGTTGTGGGATTCGTTCCAATTTCCTATTCTGCTTTCCAATTGTTTATGTATTATTTGTTCAGGGATAATTTTATGTTTATTTTATTATCTCTCCCTGTCTATTTTATGATATATGGAATTGATGGAAGCGATAGGGGCAGACTTCGTGAAGTATTTACCTTTTTTGCCGGTTTTCTCTCGGTTTTGAATATTCGGGATGCCCTGGTTCATGTCGGCCAGTATGATTATTATATTCTTTTTCTTCTCCCTCTAGTCAGAATTTTAATTCTGATTTTGTTGACTATGACCATTTACGAGTCGCTGGGTGAATACGGCTACATGAAGTATCTTCTCATCGGGGCAGGTCTGGTAGGTTCCGTACTTTTTAATTTTACAACATTCTTTTTTTATACCAATCTCTTTATACCCGCTAATCTGATTCTTGGGTTTTTCTGCCTGTTTGGAGGCATAATGTCCTTTATGTCTTTCAGAAACAGGTGATCCTCTTACTCTTACCACAAAAAAAAGAGGCTGCCTTTTTAATTTGATTCAGCAGCCTCTGGAAAATTAGCAGGTAGTGTTTATACCCTGTTTGCCGAACCCAGAACGTTTAAATTCTTCTTTTTATACAATTCCCTGAGGGATTCACGGGCGGGACCCAGATATTTTCTTGGATCAAATTCGGAAGGCTTCTCTGCCATAACTTTTCTTATGGCTGCTGTAACAGCGAGCCTTCCGTCCGAATCAATATTGATCTTACAAACAGAGGATTTTGCCGCCGTTCTGAGCTGTTCTTCGGGAATACCGACAGCATCAGTAAGATCCCCCCCGTTATTGTTAATTATTGAAACAAGAACGGCAGGGACTGAAGACGAACCGTGGAGTACAATTGGAAACCCGGGTAGTTTTTTCTCAATTTCTTTCAGTATATCAAATCTCAGGGGAGGAGGAACAAGGATTCCTTCCGAGTTTTTAGTACATTGCTCAGGTTTAAATTTGTTCGCACCGTGCGATGTTCCAATTGAAATAGCCAGTGAATCTACATTGGTTTTTGATACAAAATCCTCCACTTCTTCAGGTTTTGTATAGGTAGACTTCTCAGCGACAACATCATCTTCAACCCCGGCAAGTACACCAAGTTCACCCTCAACGCTGACATCGTATTTATGGGCGTATTCAACAACTTTTTTGGTTAGTTCAATATTCTTTTCATACGGATGATGCGAACCGTCAATCATTACTGATGAAAAACCCATATCAACACAATCTTTGCATAATTCGAAGGTATCCCCATGGTCAAGATGGAGGGCAATAGGAATTTCGTAGCCCATTTCCTTTGCAAAGGCCACAGCCCCCTGAGCCATGTACCTGAGGAGTGTAGAGTTGGCATATTTCCTTGCTCCGGAGGATACCTGGAGTATTACCGGGGATTTGGTCTCAACGCAGGCTTGTATAATTGCCTGCAGCTGTTCCATATTATTAAAATTATACGCAGGAACCGCATATTTTCCTTCCATCGCATTCCTGAACATTTCTTTCGTATTCGAAAGACCTAATTCTTTATAAGATATCATCATATTCTCCACTCAATTGTTTAGCTAAAGATATGAAGCTTGAAGTCAGGTGTCAAGGCCTTTTGATAAATTGGGCAAAAAACTTGACCAATGGTGTTTTACGATGGTAGTTTTGCCGGATGAGTAATAGAAAAGCTTTTTTTTTACTGGTTCCCCTGATTATTTTTTTAAATTGCAGCCGGGGAAAGGTTACTGTTATATCCGATCAGTTTTGGTGGGAAATGAACCTTAAGACTGCCGCTCAGCGTGGCGAGATTGCCAAAATTGCCGCAAAGAATGGATATAGTATTACCTTCAAGAAATTATTGCTGAATCATGAAAACAACGATATCAGGGATAAATTAAATGATATTTTGAGAAAATCTAATTCGAATATATGTATTCTGTCGCCGATTTTTACAAGATACGGGGAGAAAATAGCCGGGGAAAATGGTGGCAGGAAGATTGTGTTGTTGAATTCACCAAAAAAGGAGAAACGGGCTTATAAGAATATTTGTTATCTATATTTTGACAGAGATAAACTTTTTGAGAAAATCGGAGTTCTTGCCGGTAAATTTATTAATCAAAAGAAGGAAAAAAAAATATTCAGCGTGCGGAGAAAAAAAATCCATGCAGCGGCTCTTTTTTATACAGGAAATGCCAGGAGAAAAAGAGAGTATAGAATATTTTATGATGCCTTTAAGACGGTATGTCCCGGAGAAAATCTGTTGATTTTTACAGGGAAAAGTCTGGCCGAACAAAAGGCTGTTATTGATTTCCTGAATGATAGTAAAACTATGAATATCGGTTTGTACCTGGTGTTTTTTTCTACGTTGAACCCATATTGTATTGAAAATATTCGTGATCAGGAAAAACCTGTAATAACGGAGGATATTATGTGGTCCGGCCATTACAGAGGAAAACTGGTATTATCTGTCGAATACGACTATCCAGGGGCTTTCGAGCTTTTGTTTAAAAACTATGAGGCCGGGATTTCTGAAATTGAGGTTCCCGCAAAATTTTTTTACGGTAAAAATAATAAAATTATTGATTAAATGATAATACTGCACAAAAAAACCCCTTAGAGAAAAATTAATTGACAAAAAAATGCTTACGAAATATAATTAAACCGTTGATATCCAAGGATAATGCATAGCAGAAGGAGTATGAAGTGAAAAGTTGCAGGCTTTTTCCGTATTTTTTTATTTTGCTCTTTTCTTTCATTTCAGTTGTTTCGATAGTGGCTGATGGAAAGGTTGAGAATCTTGAGTCAAGAGTACTTGAATCTTTTGATGATGAAAATGCACAGAAGTGGGTTGTGCAGGGGAGTAAGTTTGTTACAAAGGGTTACCCCAAAATGAAGTATGTCGATGCCTGGCCCGAGGCTCTTTTTGGAACAAACAAAGAGGGAGCTGTCCGAAAGGTTCTTGGGGTAAGAGCGAAATTCGATAGAAGAGGATATAATTACTTAGAGTTAATTCCTGTGAAGGATTCATCCGAGGGGCTGGTTTCGTCTCCGATTCCCATACCGGGGCGGCTTAAGTATCTTGATTTATGGGTCTTTGGTTCCAGGTACGATTTCTACATAGAGGTTCATCTCAGGGATCATAGAGGTATAACTCATGCTC
>CAZEKV010000142.1:0-5921 GCA_964512945.1 uncultured Spirochaetales bacterium
CGTTGTACTACGAGAAGCTGCCGGAGTTTTTCATGTATTAGCGGTTGTTGCCGCTATTGCTTTGATTGCTCAGACGTATCATAGTTCAGGTGATATGTCCAGCTATTTGCTTACCTGGTTGCTGCTCAGCTTTCCCATTCCATTTTTGCTTCGATCCACAGGTGCGATGGTCTTTTGTTTAGGACTTTTGGTAGCCTGGACACCTGCTTCACAGGAATACAACGGGCAGGCTTTGGGCTTCTGGGGATTAATTCTTCCGGCGATCTACTGGACGGTTCAGAAGGTTCGTAAACAAAAGCATTCCCCCGAAACCCTGTTTAATTTATGGGGCTTGCTTATTACCATTACTTGTTCGTTGGGTATTGTAATTGAAAAAACCGTTCCGGGGTTGTGGATCGTTATTTACTCTGCCTTTCTTTCTGCAATTGCATTGCTGGGCATGTTACTTTATCGCAAACAGGACGGATGGAACAACCCATTGCAAACCTTTGGCATTGTCGGGATGGGGATTTTAACCTATATTTTTACATGGGAAAGTATGTGGGAAAATATCGGCTGGGATTATATTCGTGATGGCTGGCATTTTCCCAAATGGGGTTTCTGGACCGACGGGCTTTTACTTCTAATTATTTTCGGCTTCTGGATCTTTTGTGTTTGGATGATTATTCGAAAAAATATTGGAGGGAACCTGATCCTAATTCTACATCCCATCATAACTGCATCCTGTTTTTTTATTGTTGCCCCCGTTCTTTCCGGCAAAATAATCGCCATGTTTGTTTATAATTTACTTTTGCTGGCCATGGGCATTGCTTACATTATGATAGGATATCGTAACACAAAACTACGCCAACTCAATGGAGGGATGGCCTTACTTACCCTGCTTATTATTACCCGTTTTTTTGATTCCAACATAGACTACTTCCTCCGAGGAGCCATCTTTATTGTACTTGGTATTTTCTTCATTGGAGCCAATGTCTACATTATGAATCGTAAAAAAATCATCGGCATAAAAGGAAAAAGCGTATGAAAAAACAGCCCCTCATTTTATTATTATTGATTCTCGCGGCAGGTTTTCAGTTCGTCGTTTCACTTAGCATAATTTATACGCAGGAAAAGATTCTAAAACAAGGCATACCCTACCGGTTTTTAATCCGCCCCATCGATCCCGCCGATCCCTTCCAGGGTCGGTATCTTAGCCTTGGTATTGAAAACGACCACATCCCCTGTGCAGACGAATCCGGAAAAAACCTCGAAAAAAACCAAACCATTTACGCTATACTCGGCACGGCTAACGGTTTTGCCTGCTTCAGCGCCTGGAGTTTAGAAAAACCCGACCACGGCGATTACTTTAAAACCAGAGTAATAGAGTACGAAGATATTGAAGATCAAAAAATCATAAATATTAAATTTCCCTTCAAACGCTTTTACATGGAAGAAAATAAAGCACCAAGAGCTGAACGCCTTGTCCGTACCAATCAGGATTCTACCAAATGCTGGGTGACAATCCGATTTCTGGATGGAAAAGGTGCCATTGAAAACCTATTCATAAACGGTACACCTGTTCAGGAATTAGTGCGCAAAAAAGATAAAGATAATCAAAAAGAATTGAAATAGTACCGATTGACTACAGAAACCCCGTAAGATAGCAGTGATTTAACATCTTTTCAATCAAGTCAATTTTAATTGAATTCCATTCGAAACCTAACTTTTTCAGTATTAGATTTGTTCTGTCATTGAGGTAAATAATGCCTCCTATATAAGGATTTTTTATTATATGGGAATGTAAAAGTATATTATTTACATGTTCTTTGATTTTTTTGTTATTTGAATTTTTATGCAGAAAATCAAGAAATTCATTGTACTCGTAGAATTTTATATCAGGAATCCGCTTGCTGAGCAATAAGCCAATATCGTAAAGGCTTTTAAAATCATTATTAATAATATGGTATACTTCATTTTTCAGATTTTTAATTCCTGTTATAAGGAAAACAGCCCTGCTTACATAATCTATGCAGGAAAAATCAATAATCTTGTACTGTATATTAGGGATCATTCTTAGCTTGATATAGGATCGTATTGATTTATAAAAAGCATTGTCATTGATATTTTCCTGGAATTTCCCATCAACAGAGTTAAAAGTTAAATTTCCCACCCGTATAATATTAGTATTTAATCCCTGTTTCCTCGCCTCAATAATAATTTCTTCTGCAATTATTTTTGTCTTTATGTAGAAATTAGCAATATCAGAATTTGGAGGGTCGGTTATTTCAGATAAAATAAAATAATTTCTTTCCTTAATACCTGCAATGCCTGTGCCCACGGTAGAAATATGATAAATATCCTTTTTTTTACCTGTAATTGACAATTTAACAATATTCTTTACCCCATTTACGTTTACACTGTAGAAGTCGTTATATATTCCGTAATGTTTTACGTTCGCGGCAGAGTTAATTATACAATCGATCTTTTCGCTTAAATTTTCATATTGTTTCTTTTCCAATTCCAAACGATCCTTGCTAATATCTCCATTTAAAATAAACAGTCTGTTAAAGTCTTTCGAATCAAGTTCTTTATTAAAATAGTATTTGTATTTATCAATGATACGTTTTCTGGAATGCGCTGTATTTCTACCGCGTATTATTAAAAAAATATTGCAGCTATGATTTTCCAGAAAATCATGTAATAAATAAATCCCCAGAAATCCCGTAGCTCCCGTTAGCAATATGCTTTTATAGTTATTTTTTTTTGAACAATCAACTTTCTCATATTCGGCAGTATAACCTCTATAACTATCAACAGATCTTTTGATATGAGATCTTTCTTCAGGACTGATATTTGGAAAGCCTTTCTCCCTTAGAACTTCTATTTTCTTCCGGACATTTCTACCATTTTCACCGATATGATCGGATAGGGTTTTTATAGTATCATATTCAAAAAGTTCATCAATGGATATTGCGTAATGCCGGGACAATTCAGCATGTATTTGAATAAGTTTGATTGAATTACCCCCTATATCGAAAAAACCGTCATTTATCCCTACTTTTCCAATATTTAGTATATCCTCCCAGATTTTCTTTATTTCCTTTTCTCTGTTAGTTTTCGGAGCCGTATATTTCCTTCTGGCATAAGGAAGTATAGATAAATCAGGAAGATTTATCTTATCTATTTTCCCATTCTGTGTCAGAGGGATTTTGGACAACCGCATAAAATATGAGGGCACCATAGATTCTGGTAATTTTTCCAGGAGGAATTTTCTTAACGATCCATGATCTATGGATTCTCTGGAAACGTAATAGGCTGCAAGATATTTATTATGCGAAGCATCTTCCCTGGAAATTACAATGACCTTTTCTATTTCAGGATGCTCCATCAGGCTTAATTCAATTTCTCCAGGTTCAATGCGGTTCCCCCTGATTTTTACCTGATTATCAAGCCGACCGATAAATTCAATATCTCCATTTCTATTCCATTTGCCAACATCTCCTGTAAGATAAATTTTCTCTCCTCGAAAAAAAGGATTATTAATAAATCTCTCATTTGTAAGCTTTTCCTGATTCAGATATCCAGCCGCAAGTCCGTCACCCGATATACATATTTCACCGGCAATCCCGGGAGGACATATGTTTAATTCCCTATCAAGTATATATATTTTTGTATTTGAAATCGGCTTGCCGATTGGTATGGTCTTAAAATCGTACGGGAATGAATTTAGCTGGTGGAATGATGCAAAAACCGTACTTTCAGTCGGGCCATATACATGAATCAATTTTTTTGCTCCAAAAAAATTATAGGCCTTTTCAACATGTCTGTAGGAAGCACGTTCTCCTCCAAATAATATTTTTTTAACGTTTTTTAGTGATTCCATATTTAGATCTACCAGAGTATTAAAAAGGGCTGTTGTAATAAAAAATATTGTTATTTTCTTTTTATAAATAAACTCAGCAAGTTTACCTATTTCCATAATATCATCTTTTGAAAGTAAAAAAAGTTTAGCACCATTAAGCAATGAAGCGAAAAGATCAAAAGTTGATCCGTCAAAAGCATAATTTGAAAGTTTCACCAGCCTGTCATTACTCCTGATATCAATATAATTTGTATTTATACAGATCCTGGAAATACTATAATGTCTTGTAAGTATGCCCTTTGGCCTCCCGGTTGAGCCCGAGGTATACATTATATATGCGACATCCTCCGATGAGACATGTATGTTTGGTTTTCTGTCGGAATACCTGTCAAATATACCGTAATCGAATATAATTTTTGTACCCGTAAATACGACGTCCTCATTGTACCTATCCTGTGTTATAAGAATCTCTGCCCTGCTGTCCTCGAGCATATATTCGATTCTTTTAACGGGGTATTCAGGGTCTATAGGCAAATAGGGAGATCCGGATTTTAATATAGCAAAAATAGCAATTATCATCTCAATTGATGAATCCATGATAATCGCAATTGGGAGTCCATGTTTATTTTTTCTTTCGATTATATAATTTGAAAATTGATTTATTTTTTTATTGAGATCGTTATAGGTTATATTCTGATCCCTGAAATATAGGGCTGTATTATTTCCGTTTTTTGTAAGTTGTTTTTCGAATAGATCCACCAGGCTCAATTTTTTGTTATAATCAGTAGTCGTATCATTGCATTCTAAAAGCCGTTTCTTATATTTTTTTTCGGAAAGAAGCCGGAAATCATACAATTTACTATCAGGTTTTTTAATAATCTCATTGATTATGCTTTTGAAAAAAGAAAAGAAAGTATCAACCTGGCTCCCTGACAAACAGCTATGGCGGAAATCAAATTCAAAGTTGAGCCGATTGGAATTAGAACGCCTTGTAGCATGGATCACGAGGGGAAAAAATTCTTCATTATTATAATGCCAGTTAATTGGTATGCTGTAATTTACTTCATCGTATGAAAAAACAATATCAATAATATCATCTTTTTTTTTAAATTTTGTTTTTATTTCAGAAAGAAGCAAATCGTAAGGATATTTTTGATTTTTAAAACTTCCCGCAATACTGTTCTGAACAGTACAGTTTAAATCATAAAACGTTTTATCTGGATCTACCCTGATCCTGATTGGGAGGGTATTAACAAACATCCCGGGCGTTTTTTTATCAGTCCGGCTAAATCTATTGTGGGTCAATGTTCCGATAATAAAGTTTTTCACTCCAAAATATTTATAAACCAATATGCTTAGAACCGAAAAAAGGAAATTGTACAGGCTGATTTTTTCAGAATTGCAAAACCTTGTTATTTTTTTTGTGTGTTGTACTGAAAATAAAAAATTTTTTCTTTCTGAGGTAAATGAGGTCTTTTTATTGTGGGTAAAAATTTGTTCAGGAAGATCTCTGAATACACTATGCCAGAAGGCTTTATTATCCATAAATCTTTTTGACTCTTTATATTTTAGTTCATTTTCGATATAATTAACATAGGATGTTTCCTCTATCTCAAATGGTTCATTCTTGGAGAATTTGTTGTAGCAGTCGGTAATCTGCTTACACAGGAGACCGTTTGTCCATGCATCGCTGATTATGTGGTGAGTTTTAATAAAAAGAACATCATTTTTCGTTTGAAATTTTACCAGACTGAATTCTATAAGCGATGATTCGCTTAAACCAATAGGTTTGGCAATATAATCATTCAGCCAGTGTCTGTAAGATATATCACCTTCCTTAAGGAAGTATTTCATAAATATTTCAGTCGAATGATGTTTCTCAAAATATTGACGTGGTAATCCATCCCTTTCAAATATCCTGGTTCTAAGGCTTTCATTTTTTATGTATACATAGTCAATTACATCTTTCAAAAGGCCATAATCAATAGATCTATGGAAATTAAACGAAATGGTAATATTTGAATAATTTGTAACATTATACAATTTTTCTGAAAACCAAATTCTTTTTTGAGGATGT
>CAZEKV010000143.1:0-5669 GCA_964512945.1 uncultured Spirochaetales bacterium
AGAAAAGATATTTTTGGAATTGGTGCTGGTATTTTCAACCACGATGTCAGTTGCTGTTTCGGGTTTATTCCTGATATTCCTGATGAAACTTACAAAATACAGTATTGGAAAAAAACATATAATCATCGTAAAGATCGAGATCGGAATAACTTTTGGAATATAGAGGCCGGTTTTTGGGAGCAAGCTCAAAATTTTTTTTGAATTAACCAGATTATAAAGATCATCCGGAGTAGAATTTTTCTTGAGAAGAGCCAGTCCCTTTTTTGCTATAGGATTTTTATAATCAAGTTCAAGGACTCTAAGCCAATTTTTTATTGCTCCCTGGGTTTCCTGACGTTTCAAGTGAACACCAGCGAGACCCAGCAGGGAATTGATATCATCATCTTTTATATTTAGAACTCTTTTCAAGTAGGAATATGCTCCCCCGCAGTCGCCTGTGTACAAACACGAAATTCCCAGCAGATAATAATAGCGGGGACTCTCACGAAACCGAAACACGAGGGGTTCCAGAAAGCGTATTACATCTGTAAATTTCTTTTGTTTTAGAAGATTAACTGCCTCTTTTAATTCACTGGCGGCCATGGGATATGCCTTTACCTGTCTTCATACAGGGTTTTCTGTTTTTTCAAATTTTCAAGTATCTTTTTTAATTCCTCAAAATCATTTCTGGAAATCCTTTTTGTGGAAGAAAGTTGTTTATCAATAAATTCTATATATTCACTTACTATTCTGAAATTTTTCTCCAGATCATTGATAGAGGTCTTTGAAGAATAATTTGCAAAACCATGGGGATCATATACAGCAAGTAATATGGTAATCAGTCTGGATTCACCCGGGGATAGTTTCTTTGCATTAAAGTAATAACTAACCGCCGAATCATTGATAGAGTAAGGCATCAGGGTGAAACTATTTTTTTTATTAACCCTGTAAGTCATGTTGGTATTTTTCAATCTTTTCCAATTTCCAAAAACAATTCTATCCGGGATTGTAATACCCGGAGAATTAAGCAACCCCTGCAGCCCTGAGAGTCTGGTACTCCCATCTGAAAGAGTTTCATTTACAGGAGTTAACCAGTAGGATGGCATTCCTGATGCAAGAAACTCTGTCTCATTCTGAATTCGGGCTGTATTCTCAGTTTTAAAATGGATCCCCCTTTTTTCGAGTAAATTCGTATCAAATAAGTATCGGAGGGAAACAGGTAAATCCTTTCTCCCCATATTCATTATATTTATAGAGATTTTCAGGCCGTCATCCTCGGGGGAATTTTCTGATCTTACAAATACAAAGGACTCTGTAACTCTGATATCCTCAGTTTCCCAGAGAATTTCCAGATTACTGTTAGTCTTTCTAACCACAGGCACACATATAGAAAGCCTGAGAGGAAGCGGGGTACCCACTGTAAAAAAAGTAGTTCCCGGGTCGTTAAAAAACAGGAGATGCCTGGACTTACCCTTTTCTAAAATTTGTTTTAATGTAAAAGTCCCTTTTTTTTCATTAACAATTAATTTTAATCTTCCGCTCGTAAGCTCCAGAGAAAAAACACCCAATACCCGTAAAATAAGAAATAATACACAAAAAAATCTTATTATAATCATTTTTATTCTCTATCTTGAAGAGTTGTTTATTTTATCCTGATAAAATGTTTTGATATCCTCGGCATCCTTTTTCAGCTTCAGCAGATCCTCATTGGTTACTTCAGATGAACTATCAATGGAAGTTTCATAAGAACTTTTGTTTCCCAGCTTCTTATTTAACTCTTCGATCTCTTTCCTGAGCTTTTCATTCTCATTTCGAAGCTTTTCGATACTAATTTTATTATCAGATCCAATCATATTCTGATAGAACTCAATAGCATTTTCATAGCTCTTTTCACGTGTTCGATACTCTTTAAAAGCCTTTTCAGATTCTTCATGGCTTTTTTTGAGGAGTTGAATCAGTTCAAGTTCCCTATTTGCAAGTTCGATCAGGGATATTCTATATCTTGCAGATTCGACCTTCTGACTCGCCTGATATTTATTGACAATGACAGAGTATGTCGTCTTTGCTTCATCCAGATGTCCCAGTAAAAAAAGTGACTCTCCAACCCAGAAATAAGCACCAGCGATAAAGGGAGAATTGGGATGTTCCTCTATAAAAGAATTAAAAAATTTTATTGTATTCTCATAGTCGGACTGAAGGTAAAACAACCTCCCCTTCTGGTAAAGACATTCCGGATATCGAAAATGATCAGGATAATTAATCAAAAAATGTTCGATATATTTTTCTGCATTACTATACTGTCCCACCGCTATGTAGGATTTTGCCGCCCAAAAATAGGCATCTGAATGTAGTTTTGACATATTTTCATTATTTATTATCTTTTCGAAGATCAAGGCACTTTCGGAATAATTTGTATTCTTAAACTCCGACATCCCTTTCTGAAGCAACGATCTTGAGTCAGGGTCTATTGAAAAAACCAGAGATGCATTTACTAACAACAAACACCAAAAAAACATAATATTTCTTATTTTCAAGACATTCACCTCTCTCTAAGATATCGTATAAAACAGGAATAAACTACACAATTATATATTACATAAAACAAATTTCCATGATAGTATTAAACGGAAAATATATCAATATAAAATAACGAAAATAAAATTGAAATAAACTTTTAAACAGGGGGTATTTTTGTTTATCCGGTATTATTGTCAGGTAGATTATGTTTTTAAGGAGTTCTTTGCGAAATATTGACTCCATAAGACTGCTTTTCTGGTTTGGATTGCCTGATATATGTGTGTACACCCCTATATTTCTGGAAATAGGCAAAGAAATTGAATTTTGAAGCCCAAAAGACTGTTAAAATAGGATTTGTCGTAATTGACTTATAAGTCTCACATGTTATAATGTAGGAAATTTTTACAACAATAAAATATGGATAGTAATTCGGTAGAATGTAATAATTTAGAGGAAAAATTGCTCACGGTTTACAATTTGTTTAAAGAAGGAAACTTTACGAATGCGGTAGGTATTCTTGAGGAAAATCTGTCTTATAGTTTTGAAAGTGAAGAACTCGTCTCTGCTTTGAAGTGTGCCAGGTTCTGGGAAGAAAGAAAGCGAATTCTAAGGGGAATTTCTGAATTATCTGAAAAAGGCGAATTCCTTTTAAAACAATGGAAAAACTTTATTTTCTTTCTGGAGAGAATGAAGGATGTTTTTGACAGATCTACATATTCAATAAAAGAGTATGTTTTTGGTGAAGCGTTGAAATATTATCTTAAAATTTTTGAGAAAATCGGCGGTCATGATGAAGAACTGCTTTTAAGGATCGGGAAATGTTATAAGGGAAACGGGGATTATGAAAAGGCCATTTATTATCTGGAAAAAGCAAATAAAAGAAAATTAGATAGCCCGGAAATCCTTGCTGAGCTGGCTGACTGTTATGCGCTGATAAATGAGGTCAGGATTTCAAAAATTTTTTTTAAAGAAGCTTTTTTTATTGATCCCCAGAGAATTGATATATCCAGTCTGGAATCCCTTTTGATAAAGAAAATTATTAAAAAAGTAAAGGAGATTGGTAAAAAAAGTCCTGCGTTAAAAGAGTGGATACCCGTTTATGGGAGTATATTCGGTGTTTTTAATATCAGGCGTGAAATTCAGCCCCTTGAGTATAGTAGACTAAGACAGACTATCGAAGAATATGAGAATTATCTGGAAGACAGGAAAGAAGATTCTCATATTTCAGAGGAGATACTTGTTCCAAGGTTGATAAATAGGTATTTATGGCTGATTGATAAATATTTAAATTTAAATGATGAAAAAAATAAAATTGATGAAGTTCTTTTAAAAATAAAGAAGATTGATTATTCGATTTACGAATTATATACAAAATGATTTTGGAGCCAATGAATGTCTGAAAAAATACTATCTACTATTAACAACCTTTTGAACGAGGAGAAATGGACCCGAGCAACGCTAAACAGCTACTCAATAAACAACTTTAAGGAACTGGATTCTATTATTGAAGAAACCTTTGATGAAGGCCTGCAGGTAACCATAAGAGAACTTTGTGATGAGCATCTGAATCATACAAAAAACAGCATAATTGCACTCTACCTTTCGGGTATTCTATCTCTAAACAGGCAGCTCCTTGATGATTCCAATCTCATAATGCTTATCGAAATATTTTCAGATAATCATAAATGGACCATCGTGGAATATTTATGTGACAGAATCCTGAATTTTGGAGAGAATAAATTTGCTTTAAGAACTCTTGCCGATTGTTATGGTAATGAAAATGAAGAAGATAAAAAATACGATATCTGGGAACGCCTTATAAAGATTGATTATGATGAGGCTGATATTGTCAAACTCCTGGCGGAAAAGAATTTCAGGGAAAAGAAAATTGATGCTGCGGAGAATTATTATAAAAAGGCTATCCACAGGTATATAACAAAAAAGGATTTTTCCAATGTTAAGGAAATATGGCATAGATTGCTGGAGATCTGTCCTGATGATATTGACTTCTTTTATCATGTGGATCGGAAAATAACAAAATCAATCAGCCCGGAAAGATCTACACAATTGCTCGAAGATTTATACGATTATTATAAAGAAAAGAAAGATTGGGTTCGCTCGATTGAGATTCTAAAAAGGATCCTGAGTTATGATCCCCGTCATCCAAAAGCAAGAAAGAATGTTGTTGAGTGTTTTAAGGAAAGATACATAGATCACAGTCATATTGAGGAATATCTGAAACTTTCAAATCTGAATCAGAGTTGGAGGAATGTTCACGATGCAATTGCCGATTTTGAAAAACATATATCATTTGATGCAGGGAATTTTGTATGTCACAAGGCCTGGGGAGTTGGAAGAATCAATGAAATAAAAGACGATGAGATTATAATTGATTTTGCACGAAAACGCGGGCATAAAATGTCTTTAAAAATGGCGATTAATGCCCTGATTACCCTCCATAAGGATCATATATGGGTTTTAAAGTGCATATGGAAGAAAGAAAAATTAAAAGAAAAAATTAAAACTGATGTTCCATGGGCTCTTAAAACCGTAATAAAAAGCTTTAATAATACTGCTGATATGAAAAAAATAAAATCTGAACTTGTCCCCGGGGTTTTGAGTCCGGGAGAATGGCTATCCTGGAGTACGGAGGCAAAAAAGACATTAAAGAAGAATTCTGAATTCGGGAATCTGCCAGATCAAATAGATAAGTTTGTTGTACGTGAAAAGCCGATATCCTTTGAAGAAAAAACCTTCAACAGGTTTAAGGCCGAGAAAAAGTTTTTCTCCCGGCTGCAAACTATCCTTGAATTCCTTAAGGACTCAGGCCCTGAATCGGAATATTTCAATGAGATGTTTGTCTTTTTTACGGGTTTTTTGAAATCTTTTTCTTCTGTTAATGAATACGTTATCTCAAGTTTCTTGCTTGTAAAAAAAATAAGTGCAAAATACCCCTATCTTAATAGTGAAAACAAATTGAGTTTTAAGGAATTATTTGAACAAATTGATGATATTGCAAGCATTTTTACAGGAATTGAGGATAGTGAGCTTAGAAAGATATTTCTATCCCAGGTGAAATCAGAGATAGATAGCTGGGCGGATGTCTTTGTAAAGCTATTTCCAATTTATTTAACACCATATATTAAGGAAACCCTTGAAGAAGAGGGTTATAT
>CAZEKV010000144.1:0-5632 GCA_964512945.1 uncultured Spirochaetales bacterium
ATGTTCTATTAGTTTTTACAATTTCTGAATTAAAATTGTACAGTTTTTTTTGCATTATCGCTTCTATTGTTTTTCTGTTTATATTTGTAAATTCTGAAGCTATTTCCCTTTTTTTCTCATCTCTAAGAATAATACTGGTTCCATATTTTTCGGCAATATTAAGATACGATTTGGTGAATAATTTTCTGGATATATTTACGACAAGAGCCCCTATGGGTTTCTGGGAATTTAAATCATTTATAATGCGGATACAGGACACAAATTTTTTTTCGGGTGAATTTTGAAAGACATCACCACCATTCAGTCGGAGATATAATCCCCCCTTTAATTCTTTTGCTCTTGTGTACCATTTTGAGTTGGTATCGTAATTGATTTTCAGATGTTCCTCTCCTGTATTGTTTATCGAATATTTATGTCTGTTATTATCCACTATGTAAATGGAATCGATGTCGGGGAAATTGCTCAGAACTGCATACAGGAATCGGTTAACCTTGCTTTGCGTATCGGGATCGGAATATCCCGGGGATTTTCTTAACAAATTCTGAACGTTTTCATTCGAACTAATCAATTTTGAATAATTATTTATTGTGGTTTTTGATGACAATATGTTTGAACTAATTGATTGGAGTATTTGTATTGATATGTTGCTGACTTTTTGGATTGTGATGTTATAGTAAATACTTTGATATATAAATCCGCTTACAGATAGGGCGGCAGCAAGCAATATCCCGAAAAAAAGCATCATTTTTGTACTGATTCTTAATCCGAAGATTTTTTTTGTCAGGCAGGACAATATGCGATTGATCACTATTTTATACCCCATTACAATCCTTTTCGGGAAGAGAGTTTATGCTACAGCTTTTTTGTATCTTTGTCACCGTGAAAGGGTGCCCGGGTTTTTGTAGTTTTTTTACGGAAATAACTATAGATGATGGTTCTCGATATCTCAAAACCGGGCGTCATAATCAGTTGAGGGTTCTTTCCCGAGATCCATTATCCGGTGGGGAGAAGGCTTTCCCTTTTTGGCTGTGGATGTCCCTGCATCATAAAATCTTTTTATACCCCAGCACCCGTTCCAGACCTTTGCCTCGTGTTTATGTCCAAAGAGTACTGCATCAATTTTTTTATTTTTTATTATCCCCTTTAATTTCTTTGAATCTTTCAGCTTTTCGCCGATTTTTGTATGAAGGGGGTGGTGATGCAGGTAGAGTAAACGGTATTTACATCTTTTTATTTTTTCATCGGACAGCATGTCTTCCAGCTTTTTCAACTGGACATCTCCAAGCTCTCCCTGAGCAAAGGCTCTGTCGTACCAGTGCAGCTCATCGGCCATGGAATCAAGACCTATGAAAGCAGTGTTATCAATAATATGAAGCCGCGGGAAAGAAGCATCTTCTTCATTCAGGATATATTTGTTGTACACCCTCTTGTATCTCTTATTTCCAAGACATCCCGTTCCGTAATCATGATTCCCGGGAACAATTAGCAGGGTAAATCCTGCTTTTCTTAATCTGTTAAGGAGGGTTTGAGCTGTAATAAAATTCCTTTTTCTGAGGGCTGATTGAACTATATCCCCGGTTATAATGACAATATAGCCCGAGCAGGGTCTTTTATGTATTATCATTCTCTCTACTATCTCGCTGAATTTCTCCGATAGATTCCTGTAGCCTATATGTATGTCCGAAAGATGGATAATCTTCATATCTGCGATTATAATAGAATATCCTCGATTTGACCATAACCTCTTCTATGGTCTGAAAATTCCCTGGGGTTTCCCGAAAAACCGGGGTTTTATGTCCTGGATCAGGGGCAGAATTCCTGAAAGCCGGGAAAAAACCTTTTATAGCCTGATATTGCGGATAACCGGGGAATTTTTAGAAGAAAAAGAAGTAATCATTGCTCAATTTATAAATTCTATGTAGAATATTGCCATGAATAGAGAGTATAAATCGAAGAAAAAGTCATTATTAAAAGAAGTAGATGCCGATAGTCTCAGAATCCAGAATATAAGAAGGCAGCTGGGCAAGTATATATATATGAATCACAGTGGTGATATCGAGAGTAGAACTTTTTCGGCTCTCATAGACAGGACATCTAAAATAGGAAGGGACATCCCCGAGAATAAAAAGCAGATTGAAAATATTAAGAAATGGACCGAAGAAATAAAGGTGTTAAAAGGGGATATCAAATTAGCGAGGGATGAGATAGAAAGGACAGTAGCTGAAGGTAAGCTAATACTTGAGAAAATCGGGACGTCTGCCTACATTGTATTTAAGAAAAATTCAGAAAATCAGGATATACCCCAATTTGTGGAAATTTCAGCTGTTCTTAAAGAAATGGAGGAAATACAAAGCCAGATTGACGAAATCGGCAGCAATGACAGTAAAGCCTTATTGAAGCAAATAACCTCTGGAGGGCGTATGGTCTACCTTAATGCAGCTCTTGTGTTAAAAAAGAAGGCTCTTCATGATTTATACGGGGCATTGGGGCAATACCTGTATGAGACCGGTTCCATAGACAAAAATGCGGATAAAAAAATTCTTGCAGCGGCAGCCCCTTTTCTCGAGGGTCTGGAAAGGATTGATATCCTGAAAAGAAAGGAAGAGTCTGCCAGAAACAAGATCGGAAAGAACAAACTGGAATTATCAAAAAAGGGCGCGATAAAAAAATACGAAAAAAAATATGACGACCTTACACTTGCACTGCAGGAAAATTACTCAAAAATTGGGGCGGCTTATGAGAAGAAACCGGTGGAAGCGCTAAAAAATGATAAGGAAATAGGTAAATTAATTGATCAGCTCTCTACTATAAAGAAGCAAAGCGAAACCAACAAAAAAATGGCAGTGAGACTGGAAGCTGCCATAGAAGCCGAAAAACTGAAAAAAGAGACCGCGAAGATTAAAAAAACTATTGCCGAACTCGAAGCAAAGATCTCGGCATGCAAAAAGGTCGCTGGGAAAAATGAAAATAGAATAAGGTCCCTTGAGAAGATTCACGGGAATCTAAAAATTCCGGGAAACTAAAACCATAAAATGATGCTTGCAAATTACCATACACACTGCAAATTTTGTGACGGGAATGGGGAGCCCGAAGAATACGTAAAAATTGCAGTAAAAAAAGGATTTACAGCCCTGGGATTTTCCAGCCATGCACCCCTCCCATACAAAAACGACTGGACAATGAAAGAGAAGGATCTTGGCGTATACTGCAGAACAATTGAATCTTTGAAAAATAAGTATAAAAACCGGATTCAGATTTATCTGGGTCTGGAAGTAGATTATATTGATAATGAATTTGGGCCTTCAATTAAAAATTACAAAAAATACAACCTGGATTACGTAATAGGATCATTACACATGATCAGGGGCTTCTCTGTTGATTATCTCCCCTCTTTTAAAGAGCTTTTATCAAAAATATACGGGGGAGACATGAGAGCCCTAACAAAAGAATACTACAGATTGCTGCGAAAAATGTGTATGGAGCATTTTCCGTGCATAATTGGGCATTTTGATCTTGTAAAAATGAATAACAGAGGGTTTTACAGAGAAACTGAGAAATGGTATATCGAGGAAATTGAAAAGACCCTTACCACAATATCGGAATCAGGAGCAATAGTGGAAGTAAGCACCGGGGGGATAAGCAGGGGATTCATAGAATCCCTCTATCCTTCCGGATGGATACTCCAAATGTGTTATGAAAAGAAAATCCCTGTCACATTGAATTCCGATGCCCATTACCCCGATAAAATTGATTCCCATTATGATATGGCTGTCAGGGTACTGAAAGAAACAGGTTACAGCGACGGCCTTTTTCTGATTGATAATAAATGGCAGAGCAGAACCTTTTGTCGGTAATTCCATTTATTATGTTACAGAAAAATCTATAATTCCGTAGATTCTTCAATAAGAATCTACAATTGCCGGGAATATACGGACATATTCGGGACAATTTTATAAAAATTCTGCTTTTGGAGCCTCACTCCCCCCTTAAAAACAAAAATGCTGTAAAAAATTGTTTGATTATATACTCTACTATGGTAGAATATCACCAGTTTTATATTAATAAAAAGGAGAATGTTAATGAAAAGGATTATTATTGTTCTTTTGACCGTTCTGATGATTCCTCTGTTATTCATCGGATGTGCACAAAGTGCAGCAAAACAAAAAGGTGAATTTATAATTGTCAATGGTGCTGAGCCGGAGACCCTTGATCCGCAATTAATAACCGGTGTGCCCGAACATCGAATTTATTTTTCACTTTTTGAGGGGCTTGTAACAACTGATCCAAAGACAGCTACTGCTGTTCCGGGTCTTGCGAAAAGCTGGGAAGTAAGTGATGACGGTACGGTTTATACCTTCAAATTAAGAAAAACCACCTGGACAGACGGGGTAAAAATCACAGCACAAACGGTTGTGGGTTCATGGCTGAGGATGCTCGATCCCAAAACCGCCTCTCCCTACGCCTGGTTTCCTGCCATGTTTATTAAGGGTGCCAACGAGTACAATGGCGAGGAAAGCGGTCCCGAGGCTGTTAAGATTCGGGCTCTGGATGACTACACCTTTGAAATGGAGCTTGTAGGACCCCTCCCATATGTTCTTGATGCCCTGGCTCATTATTCGTTTGCCGTTGTTCCCCTTCATGCAATTGAGAAATACGGTACGGAGTGGACCAATGTTGAAAATTTTGTAGGGAACGGGCCTTTTAAGCTTGAAGAATGGGAACCCCAGGAAAAACTCAGCTGTGTTCCCAACGAAAAATACTGGGATAAAAAAGCTGTGAGGCTTGAACGGGTGACCTACCTTCCAGTTGATGATAACAACACCGCATACAATATGTTTCTTAGCAATGAGGCTGACTGGGCAACTCAAATTCCCCTGGATATGATTGATTCTGCAAAACTCAGGGACGATTATCAGAATGCCCCTTATCTTGGAACATACTACTACGTCCTCCAGAATGAAAAACCTGTTTTCGATAATGTTCTTGTAAGAAAGGCTCTTTCCATGTCCCTTAACCGTGAGAAACTCGTTAACGAGGTGACAAAGGGCGGGGAATTTCCAACTTTCAAAATGGTTCCGGATATGACGGGTTATCCATCAATTGATGGAACAGGCTATGATGTTGAAAAAGCAAAAGAGCTTCTTGCCGAAGCAGGATATCCTGATGGCGAGGGGTTTCCAAAATTTACAATCCTGTATAATACAAACGAGGCTCATAAAAAGATTGCCGAGTTTATCCAGCAGGAATGGAAGGAAAATCTCGGTATAGATTGTGATCTGGAAAACCAGGAATGGAAAACCTATCTGGCAACTGCACGTGCAGGGGATTTTCAGGTTGAAAGAGCCGGATGGATAGGGGATTATCAGGATCCAAACACCTTCCTCGACATGTTTGTTACGGGCGGTGCTATGAACGGGGGACGCTATTCAAATCCTGAATATGACGAGCTTATTGAAAAAGCCTCCAGGATGGAGCCGGGTGAGGAGCGTTTTAAAACCCTTCAGAAGGCAGAGAGGTTGTTCATTGAAGAAGATCAGGGTGTTATCCCTATTTATCATTACACAACAAAACAGGCCATTGATACCTCAAAATGGGGTGACTGGTATAACAATGTAATAGATTGGCATCCTAC
>CAZEKV010000145.1:0-5630 GCA_964512945.1 uncultured Spirochaetales bacterium
CGCCGACTATTGTCCAGTCAAGGGAGTTTCCTCCCCCGATTGCCCCGACCACCACCTCTCCATAGTTAATACCGATGCCTATGGGCAGGGGTTCTTTTTTCCTTTTATTGTACGCAGCCATTTTATTCTGGATTTCAACAGAGGCTTTGAAAGCCTCTCCGGGGGTCGAGAAAACGGCCATTATTTCATCCCCTACGAATTTATCAATGTCCCCTCTAAATTTTGTTATTATCCGTACCTGGATGTTGAAAATCTCGTTTAACCTGTTTACTACAATCAGTGGATCATGTTTTTCAGAGAAAGCTGTAAATTTCCTTACATCCGAGAAAAAAATAGTGGCATTCTTTCTTATGGGTTTTGAAGCGAATTCCCCTGTTTTGACATTTTCAAGCATCTTTGCCGTTGAATCCGAAACGTACTTCTGCATTGCAATCTTTTTCCTGTACATTTTTATCATTCTATTAAAATCTGCAAAAAGTGTTGTTGTTATGTCTCCCGTTTTTCCTTTTATGGGGATTCTGGCTGTAAAATCACCGGCGTTAACAGTATCTACGGCCTGCTGTATTTTTTTAAGTGTGAAGAAATAATTCAAACAAAAAAGCATTATACCGCCCGCAGATATTACTAAAAGCGATATTCCTATGGTAAGCGAAACAGAACTATATGTGACCACGTCCTTGATAAACTGGTATATAAGGATTACAAAGTTGGGTTTTATAGATTCTAAAGCCGCATTTTCAAGATGAACGAAAAGAATAAAAAAAGAAACCAGAACAAGAAACAAAGAAACCGATAAAACAATAAGCATTTTTTTCATTGCTCAACACCCCATACCTTACACCGTGTTTAGTGCAGAGAATTCCAGTACATGTCCACCGATTTCATAATAATAGCACGTAGTTTCCAGAAAAACAAGTCCTCGGAAAAGCATCAGCCGGGTTAGAAAAAGAAACCCACTCTTAACCCGACACCTGTAAGGCTCATATCGAAATTAGAGTCGTCTTTATCTTTTATATGGGCTACGCGTACAAGTATTGAAATTTCTTTATTACAAAAATCAACCCCCACTTCTCCCCTGAAGCCCAGGCCGCATCCGAAATATTCCTCGAAAGTTGTAAGGTGGAATTCCGGTCCTGCTCCGAAAAGTATACTTGCCTTTCTAAAAGGGATGTAAAACACACCCACTGCATAAAGGCTCCCGCCATAAAGAAAAAAACTACCGGCCACATCTCCACGAACAATCTTCGGTGCGATATAAGCTTCTCCCCCCATTCTTACCCCGAAAAATTTCAGGGGGCGTATCCTGAAGTTGATTCCAGTCTCAATAAGAAGAAAGAGATTCGTACTTCCCGTTACCGAGTAGCCGCTTAATTGATCTGCGATATAGTTGTTTATATCACTGGAATTGATGTACTGAAGATCTACATTTATACCAAAATTAAAAAAGTCATAATACAGCTCATCTTCATTTTCAAAGTCGATATCTTCTTCTTCGTTTTCCATTTCATTATCCTGTGCAGAAATCGAGAAGACCATACCGGTAAAGATAAAAAGGAAAAGGAAAATAATTTTTTTCATGCTTGTTTCTCCTGCTTTTTGAAATATAAGCAATATGAATGATATTTAAACATTCCTTGAACGTCAAGGGTGAAATTTATAGGGTTTGTATTTCTGTGTAAAGAGTAGTACAGGTAATTTCAAATTTCTTGACCTGATATAAAAAAAAAGATATGTTGAGCCAGTAAATAAGCTTATAAGAATCGGATTAGTATGGAACAGGCTGAAATTTATCCAGAAAATAGCGGTTTTGCGATTATTCTTTGAGGATGAGCACAGGAATAAGCAGGATATCATCTGATATGATGTCTCAGGCGGCAAAGTGCCGAATATTGCTTCTGAAAAATCAAAAGGAGAGGTGCTTTCCCCTGTGATACCGGTATATAATCTAAATGGAGGATGAGATATGTTGAAAGGAAATGCTGTTGTCGGACAGTCGGGAGGCCCCACTTCGGTTATAAATTCAAGTCTTGCAGGAGTTGTAGAAGGCTCTGCCATGTGTGAGGGGATCGGGTGTTTATACGGAATGAATTACGGGATTGAGGGCTTTATGGGTGAAAAATTAATCGATCTAGGCACTCAGAAAAAATCTGTAATAAAAGGATTGAGGAATACCCCCTCGTCAGCTCTGGGATCCTCAAGGCACAAGCTTTGTGATGAGGATTTCCCAAAGATACTGAAAGTACTTAAGAAATATGATATTCGCTATTTCTTTCTTATAGGAGGGAATGATACGATGGATACAATTCATCGTATCGAAAGCTATTGCAAAGAGCAGGCCTACGATCTTATTGGTGTGGGTATTCCAAAAACTGTTGACAATGATTTATTCGGAACCGACCACACCCCGGGTTTTGCCTCTGCTGCAAGGTTCAATGTCCTGAGCGTTATGCAGTCCGGCTGGCTTGCAAGGGACATGAAAAAAGTTGACAAATTTGTAATTTATCAGACTATTGGGAGGGATGCTGGATGGTTGGCAGCAGCGACCGCCCTGGCAAAAGGGAAGGAAGACGATGCCCCCCATCTGATTTATTGCCCTGAGAGGAAATTTAACAAAGAAGAATTTATCGAAGATGCAAAAGCCTGCATTGAAAAGTATGGCTGGGTATCAATTGTTGTAAGCGAGGGGCTGTGCTATTCTGATGGAACCCCCGTAAGTGCAGCGGAGACCAAAGACAAATTTAACAATCTTGAATTTGGAGCTATGGGGGGTGCCAGTGTAGGTATGAATCTTCATAGAATACTTTCCAGTGAAACCGGATACCGTGGGGAATTCCAGATAACGGAATCTCTGATAATGTCGGCAATTGACAGAGCTGTTTCGTCTGATCTCGACGAGGCTTTTAATTGCGGTTTAAAGGCCGTAGAACTGGCGAAAGAAGGAACCTCGGGATATATGGTTTCGATAAAACGTATATCGAACAACCCGTATTCAATTGAATATGGAAGGGAACCCCTGGAAAATGTAGCTGTTAGAGCAAAGGCGATGCCCGATGATTTTATTAATTCAAGGGGAAATTTTGTAACGGAGAAGCTTCTCGAGTATATGAGACCCCTTATAACGAATCTGCCGGAATACGTTGAGCTTGATAAAAAAATTATAGATAAGAAATAGGAGATATCAAATGAGACTGAGTGAAGATAAGTATTCAAAATATGCTTTATGCAGGGAGATGCTTGAAACTCCGGAACTTGTCAGGGGTTTTGATCCTGGGGCAGGGGCTCCCTTTGCCGGACAGATTAAAAAAGCAGGGGGCTTGTTTTTGACAGGTGAGGGGAGCAGCAGAATCTTTCCTGCAAAGAGGGCGATTTATGAGGCAATGACGGGGGAAAAGAACATCCCTGTGTTGACGGAAGGAGCCACGCAGGCCCTGGAATACGACCTTTCGGGATATGGTGTTTTCGGGGCTTCAAATTCCGGAAAGACAAAGGAACTTGTGAGACTTTTTTCCAGGATGAAGAAGAATGGACATAATACCTTCTTCGGGCTTACTGCGAATAAAGACACTCCACTGGAAGGGCTTGCTTTGAAAACCCATATACTCTCATGCGGCAAAGAAAATGCTGTAGCTGCTACCAAGAGTGTTGTTGAGCAGGGATTATTTTATAATAGTCTTGTTTCTTCCCTTCAGGATAAAGATCTCCCGGACCTGTCCAATGCAGCCGAATCTATAGAAAGGGTTCTGACTCAGGATGTTGAGCCTGAATTTATCAATAAGATCAAAAATGCAGATACAATCTATTTTGCAGGAAGAAATAATGGTGTAGCAGAGGAGCTCAGACTGAAAACAAACGAGATAACACGGAAAAAATCCGACTATCTCGAAGGAACTTACGCAGTTCACGGAATTGAAGAAGTAATGAATCCGAATGATGTGGTTATTGTTATTGACCCCTTTGAGGATGAAGAGGAAAAGTTCCGTGAATGCCTTGTCGAGGGTGTCGGCCTGACTGTTATTGCGGTATCTTGCAGAAAGACAGGTTTTCCTACAATGATTATTCCTGACGGGGGCTATTACAGAAATTATGTGGAGCTTGCAGCAGGATGGAATCTCCTTGTTGAGGTTGGGATTTCTTTGGGCATAGATCTTGATAAACCCGTTAGAGCCAGAAAAGTTGGGAATGAATTTGCCGGATAGAAAACATCTGCATGTTAACCGGAAAGGCTAAAAAAATAACCGGATGCAAAAAACTCCCGGAGGCAGTATCCTCTGTTTTGTCTTGATACTGAGTGTTTACATGCCTCGAAAAGATTAGGGTTTACCGGCAAGTTGGAATAAGGGTATGGTGTTTTCAATATGGTCTACGATAAAAGCACAGGATTATTAATAGGAGATCCCGATGTCTTTCCTTTTAGAGGGGAACATCCTCCAGGGGAAGCGGCTATACGCAGAGAACTGGAGAAGATGATTCTTTCTTTCTCCGGCTGGAGGAAAGTTTTCGATAAGGGAGGGGAAGAGGGGAGCACCGGTATCATTGATGATGTAAGTCTGTTTTTATGTGCGGCTGCTGCGAAGGCTTTCGTTGATTTTCTCGGAATCAAAAGAGATAAGGAACGGCACAGGATAGCAGTTGGAATAGATACCCGCCATTCAGGCCCCGCCATTGCCGATGTTGTGATAAGAGCCCTTATTGCCTCCAATGCTGAAGTCAATTATCTTTTTATTTCTCCCGCACCGGAAATTATGATATATGCCGGAAAAGAAGAGGTGGATGGTTATATCTACATCTCGGCGAGTCACAACCCCATAGGGCATAACGGATTCAAATTCGGATTGAAGAATGGGGGGGTCTTGAGTGGGGCTGATTCCTCTGTTTTGATAGAGTTGTATAAAAAGTACCTGGATAATATTACAAGTTGTCATGATTTATTTTTCAGGATGAAGGAAATCCCTTCTTTTAGAGTAAAAGCCGTTTTTTCACAGAGCGAAACAAACAAAAGAAAAGCCCTGAAGCGGTACAGAGAATTAACGGAAGAGATTCTAACCGGCGGTGGGGATCCCGGGGTTGCTTCGAATTTTTGCACTACCCTAAAACGGAAAATAGCTGAAAATAGCATAGGAATTGTTGCTGAATTAAACGGAAGTGCGCGTACAGTAAGTATTGACAGTGGTTTTTTGGAGAGCCTTGGTGTCTGTGTTAAAATGCTTAATGACAGACCCCGCCAGATTGTTCATAAGATAATTCCAGAGGGTGAGTCTCTGGAATTATGCCGCCTGGAGCTGGACAGGATCCATAAAAGGAATGCTATTTTTGAACTGGGGTATGTCCCGGATAATGACGGCGATAGGGGGAATATCGTATATTTTGACAAAAGCAAAAACCGGTCTTTTATTCTTGAAGCCCAGGAGGTCTTTGCTCTTACCTGTTTGTCCGAACTTGCATGGATTCATTATTCGGGGGTTTCCGGTGGTTCCAAAATAGGGGTTGTTGTTAACGGTCCCACTTCTCTCAGGATAGATGAAATTGCCAGGGTTTTTAATGCAGAGGTTTTCAGGACGGAAGTAGGCGAGGCCAACGTGGTAGGGTTGGCCGAGGACTTAAGAAAAAAAGGCTGGACTATAAGATTGTTG
>CAZEKV010000146.1:0-5614 GCA_964512945.1 uncultured Spirochaetales bacterium
ATTTAGAAAAAATAAAAAAAACGGGGTTTTTTCCGGGGATATGGATCCGGAGGTGGCGGAACTCTTCGGAATTGATGCTTCGGAAAACTCACCCAAACCCGATTTTTCGTCTCTTTTCAACGAAGGGCAGGCAGGGAGTGCCTCACCCGAAAAGGTTGACCTGACGAAAAAAAGTTTCCCGGCAATAACCAGGATTGAAGAAGCACCAAAACCCTACTTCAACGATAAGAACTATTATAAAATAGCAATATCGGGTTCAAAAGAGGCTTCAACGCGGCTTCACTCCCTCCTGACAAGTTTGTTAAAAACAGAGGATCCCAAAGATAGATCCCTGTATCGAAACAAGGTGATTGCCGCTTTCTGGAATTTTCTTCCGAATGTTGTTTCAGTAGTTTGCCGCGAAAGGGTAATTCCCAAATTGGTTCTTTTACGATTTGGAGTCCTTCTCCCGAGTCTTATTTCAGACAGCCAGAAAAAAATGCTTACCAGGGTCATTGAAAGAAACGATACTGGTGAGGCGGTTCATTATGTTGATGAGTGGTTTAAGAAAATCGCCGGGGGAGAAATAACACCCTCGGCAACTGATGAAACGAGGATAACAAGAAAAAGTGAAGGACAGAAGATTGTATCAAAGGTTGATAAGGCAAGGGGTCAAAGAGATTCTTACGTTGCTATAATCAGAACAAAATATACTGCGATGCAGACTGCCGAGAGACACTTGAAAACCCTGTGTGATTCCTTGCTGCAACATGACAGCTACCCCGGAATTGGAGATCTCAAACAGCCATATAATCCAATGCAAAAAAAATCTTTGACTGATATTCTTGGAATCCTGAGACAGCTTACTCTTATGGATAAGGAATTAAACCGCTTTTATAATGATCTGAGAAAATACAGTTCTGAATTTGAAAATCTTAGACAGCAGGCTGAAAGCCTGGGTGAGGATACCCGCAGCGTTGATGAAGAAGTGCTCGGGAAAGAATTTAATACCATCCGGCAGATGACCAAAATGTGTGTTGGAAGACAGGGAAATCACTTTCCAATATTGATGAAACAGTATTTTAGATCAAACATAAGAGACATAGCCACAAGAGAAAATGTCATAAAAGAAATGGCCAGGGTCGAAAGTCTGGATCCGGGGCTTTTCCTGCGTACTTTCAAAATGCAAACAAATCGGATTGTCCCCCATGTAATACTTGTTCCCTGTTACGGGGATAAGGGTATATGCTGGGAACCCTTTGAAAAACATAATAAAGCCAGCAGCCGCGGGAGGATTGCAATCCCCATTTATCCAAAGAATCTTTTTATGGCAGTGGTTTATGCTATGGCGGATCTCAGATGGCAGGTAGCAAAAGAAAAAGCTCAGCATTACTGGATGGAAGAGGGAATAACAGGGAAATACTATATGTGGTTTTCAGACAAGAAGTTGAGAGGGGATGTAAGAGAGTATTTTATCCAGGATTATATCTTGTGGATTTCAAAAGAAAGCCAGGGAACACAGAAACTGGACAGGGAAGTAAGGGGAATTTTCTGGAGGAATATTCCTTTTCCGCAAGAGTTAAAAGACAAACTCAGGAACAGGGGCTTTGTTTACAATGAACTCTACAAAAAAGATACCAACAGAGCCAGATCGGACGGGTACTAGAAAAATACCGGAGCTACGGCTTTTTTATTATCCGCTGGGGAATTGAGATAGGGTGAAAATACTTTCCCATATCCACCTTCTTTGCGAACAGCTTTACAACTTTGAAGTATATGAATGCTGATGCCGCAATTCCAAGGATCATCGACCCAAAGGCAATAAAAGGGGAAATCGTCTGGCTCGCCTCAGGATATATCCAGGTAGCAATTGACATGGCCGCATAGAATATCAAAATAAACGAAACAAAAAACATAACGATATTAAAAAGAAGAGCCACCAGATAGAACAAAAACGAATTAAACTTCTTATTCACTTTTCTTTCCTTTCTTTGATAAAATTATCGATACAAACAACAGAACGGTAGAAATGACTATACATGAATCTGCAATATTAAAAGTGGGCCACCTTTCATAACCCAGAAGGCCGTAGAATTTTACATCAATGAAATCTACAACGCCTTCAGGACGAAAAATCCTGTCTATGATATTTCCCGTTCCTCCGCCAATTATCCCTGCAATTACCCATCGCTGAAATAAAGACAGCTCATCTGTCCTCAAGCAGTAAACAATAAGACCTACCAGAAACAGGGTGGAAATTATGGTCAGCACAATAAACTTAAAAACAGGGGGCCAATCGTCCCCGAAGCCAAATGCAGCATTAAGATTCCTCGCATGAGTTATTACCAGAAAATCCCCGAGAAATCTGTATTTGGCACTGTATAATTCGATGTTTAAAACAATCAGAAGCTTGGTAATCTGATCGAGAGCTATTACGAACAGGGTAAGAGAAAAAGGAAGAACCCTTTTTTGATTATCAGTTAACAAATCTATCTCCTTAAAATTCAAAATCCCGTAGGGACATCAATAAAAACCGTATCAATACCTGTATCATTTTTTACTTTCTCTGCCAATAGCCTGACACCCCATTTCTCAGTATTATAATGCCCCCCGGCTATCATATTTATCCTGTTTTCCTGACATAAATGATATATTTGGTGTGACATCTCACCTGTTATGTAGAGATCCAGATCTTCGTCTATAGCCTGTCTAACATCCCCCGGGCAGCCCCCTGATATTATCCCGACCCCTTTGTTCTTCTCCGGGCCAAAGGAAAGGATCCCGGGACAACTGTTCCTGTCTATTCCAAGAATATCAGCAATCTCAAAAGTCGTTTTTCCCGCAGGGAGTTTCCCCTTAAATCCGATCCTGACCCCTTTGTAGTATCCAAATTCCTCAATATCACTCAAATTCAAAGCTGCTGCAATTCCTGCATTATTCCCGAATTCGGGATGCTTATCCAGGGGTAGATGAACAGAGTAGAGAACAATGTCGTTTTCTATGAGAAACTTGAGTCTTGTGTACAGAACATCTTTTACAGGCTCCAATGCCCCCCAGAACAAGCCGTGGTGGACAAAAAGCAGGCCTGCATTCAATTCCTTAGCTCTTTTAAAACTTTCGATACAGGCATCAACAGCAAAAGCCATCCTTGATATATCCCTGCCGGATCCGGCCACCTGAACACCGTTGAGAGCCGAGTCTACCTTTTTTAATTCCTCAATGCCAAGATTCTTTCTAAAGTATGCATCAATATCAGATAAATACATGAGAACAGTATATTTGTAATGGATTTTTTTTCAATAGTTCCACGAAAATAAAAAAAACAGAAAAGAAGAATGATAGGTGAGAAATACACCTGGTTAGTTACAATTTTTTATTAATGCTTGAAAGCCGTATACGCATATTCTATTATTAGGAGCCATGGATGTAAAAAAATTGTCGGCCTCTGAAATCTCCGTCTTTATTGATCCCCGCGAAATAGAAAAACTATCGGAAAGTTTGGATTTCGCAGGAGTAATAGGCCAGCCCAGGGCTCTGAAAGCCCTTAGAATCGGCACGGAAATAAAGGCCGACGGATATAATATTTTTGTTTCAGGAACCCCTGGAACGGGAAGGATGACGGCTGTATCAAAAGTAATCGATGAATACAGGAAGAACAATAGACATAGAAAAAAAGATCTCAGGGATATTGTTTACGTATTCAATTTTAAAAATCCGGATCGTCCATTGGTTTTGTACTTTTCCCCGGGCAGAGGGAGAATCTTTAAAAAGGACATTCATACCATTGTTGAAAAACTGAAAAATACTATCCAGTTAAAAATTGAAAGTGAGATCTATAAAAAAGAGAGAGAAGCAATAACCATAGAAATCGAAAAGCGGGAGAATCATGTTCTGTCGGAATTTGAATCAAGATTATCAAAAGATAATCTCAGAATAGTATATATTGACGGAGCCTCCGGCGAACAGACCACAGACATACACCCCCTTTTTGAAAATAGGACCGTTTCTTTTGACGAGCTGCAGGTTATGGTTGCCTCGGGTAAAATTACAGAAAAAGAATGGAATCGCTTAAGGGAAAAGTATTATCTATACATGGATGAAATGAAAGAAATCTTCAATGAGCTTAAGCAAAACCGAATTTCCATGGAAGAGGAACTTAATAACCATGTTTCCAGAATTGCCGAACCAATTATAAATAACGAAGTTGATATTTTAAGCGGAAAATACAAGGGAGAAAAAGTAAGGAAATACTTTAGTAGCTTTAAAAAAGATGCAAAAGAAAATCTTTATCTTTTTTTGAACAAAAATACTGTAACAGAAAAGGGGTTTTCGGGCTTACTTCGTTACGGTGTCAATATTATTGAAGATAATTCAGAAACCATGGAAGTCCCTGTTATATTTGAAAATAATCCTGCAGCTTCCAATCTCTTTGGTTCCATTGAATCTGCTGTAGAAATAGGGGGCGAAATAAGAACTAATTTCCTCATGATACGTGCCGGCTCCCTTATCAGGGCATCCGGAGGTTTTTTGATTCTAAGAGCCGAGGATATCTTCTCAAATGAGGATATCTGGAACAAATTAAAGAGGGTTCTTCAGTCCGGCAGGGTCGAAATCCAGTACAGTTACAGCTCCCAGGGAAGAATGGGGGGAGGGCTCAAACCGGAAGCGGTTAAAGTAGATTTGAAACTGGTAATAATAGGGAATAATCAATTATATGACACATTGTACAATCAGGATCCTGATTTCAGAAAATTATTCAAAATTTCGGCGGAATTCGATCATGTTATGACAAGAACCTCCGAGACAACAAAGCAGTACATTAGTTTCATACATAAATTAACGGGGGAAAAACCTGTAAAAAAAATATCTTATGATGGTATTGCAGCTATTATTAAACACGGTATTTCACTTGCAGGAAGAAAAGATTTGTTAAGCACAAGGTTTTCCAGAATCGCAGACATAATCCGCGAAGCCGATTATTGGGCAGAAAAAAATAATGAAAAAATCATAAATGCCTCTTCAGTGAAGAAAGCTATACGTGAACATAAATATCTATACAATCTTCCTGAGGAAAAAATAGGCGAGCAGATTCTTAGAGGTACTGTAATGCTGGATGTAACAGGAAGCAAAATTGGAAAAATAAATGGTCTGGCCGTCCATGACAGGGGATATTATTCCTTCGGAGTTCCTCTCGTCATTTCGGCAAGGATATCCCCGGGGGATGGGAGTATAATAAATATCGAAAAAGAATCGGGACTTTCAGGCGAAATACACGACAAGGGAGTTTTTATCCTCGAAGGATTACTGCGAAGCCGCTATGCCAGGACCTTCCCATTATCAATACGCGCCAGTATCTGTTTTGAACAATCATACAGTGAGATTGATGGAGACTCCGCCTCCTCTGCAGAGTTTTACGCCTTGATTTCGGCTATATCAAACTTGCCTATCCATCAAAACATTGCTGTTACAGGCTCGATCAATCAAATGGGAGAGATTCAGGCAATAGGCGGAGTCACGGAAAAAGTTACAGGTTTTTATAATATATGCTCCAGACCCGGACTTACAGGACTCCAGGGGGTAATTATCCCTGTCCATAACGTAAACAACCTCATACTTTCCGAAGAAATTATAGAGG
>CAZEKV010000147.1:0-5584 GCA_964512945.1 uncultured Spirochaetales bacterium
GAGCTCATCCGGATTTTCACCCTTTCCATCCAGCGCTCCGTCCTCGAGCGACAGAACTTCTTCTCCGGGTAGTTCTTCGATTATTTCATCTGCTTCATCCTCACCGGCCTCTTCTTCCAGGAGTTGTTCATCCTCAATCGTAAGTGTTTCTTCTCCAATTGAGGGTATATCTTCCTCCACATAAAGATCGTCTTCCAGATCAACAGCCTCAAGCGGGCTGTCATCACTTTCCAGAGAAAGCTCTTCAGATGTGGATTCCTCAAAATCGCTTTCCTCAGAAAGATCTTCCCCGGGGATTTCCTCTTCCAGGGCTCCGAGTAGTTCTTCTTCCTCTTCCGTAAGGATCTCCCCTTCTTCATCGAAAGCCTCATCACCCAGATGCTCAAGCTCAGGGTCATCATCAATTATCTCGGAATCGTTTATATCCTCGGGGCCGGCTTTTACCCATACTCCATATTGTTCCAGTTCAGAATCTTCCTGTTCATTGATACTTAGCTGAACATCAGACTTATTAGCGGCATCTTTATTTTCAACATCATCTTTTCTATCAACGGCCATTGCAAACTCCCGGATAATTGAATTCAACACTGTCTCTTCCCTATCGGCATTTAATTGTTATGTGTTGACCAATTATTATTAAATTTACTCCATTGTCATTTCGCTTGTCAATTAAATTTTATTTTTCCAATTTAGATATTAAGATATCCCGCAAGTTTTCCGTAGTATTTTATATGAAGAAGGCGACAAATATTGTATTTTGCATCTATCTGGGTTTTATTTCGTATTCTATACTGATATTCTTCTATGGCACCTCCGGTTTTTTTTCAATGGAAAACTTATCCCGGTTTAGAAACAGGCTTAACAATAATAACACAGAAATAAGAAATATCCATAAAGACCTTACGGAACAATTTGAATCTTTGCGTATTAGCAGGGAAAATATTCGGCTTTTATCCAGAAAATTGGGATATTTTAGAGAAAATGAAAGTATAATCAAGATTATTGGTTACAGAACAAAAAATATCAGCTACACCATCGGGAAAATTATGAAAAGAAGGCCAATTCCCAGACCGGATGACACATTACTCCGTGCCGCTGCCTGCTGTGTTGTTCTCATTTCATACATTCTTTTTTCAGTGGTCGGCAGTAAAAATGATAATTAAAAAAAATAGTCCCGAGTTGTTTGACATCCTGAAAAAAACATTACAAAACAATGGAACCGCTATTTTCCCATGTGATACAATCTATGGAATAATGGGGAGGTATCCGAATCTGGAAAATAAAATCCAGAAGATAAAAGAAAGGGGTAACAGCAGGCCGTTCTTAAAACTGATCTCGGATACCGGCATGATGAAATCTATGACTTCACAAGATGTTGATAAAAGAATTCTCTCATACTGGCCAGGGCCTTTAACCCTGATATTAAAAACAAAAAGAAAAGAAGAAGAGACTATAGCTTTGAGAATACCGAACGATCCTTTTTTGCTAAAGCTCATAAAATCCCTTAATTTCCCGCTGATCTCAACAAGTGTAAATCGATCCGGTGATGTTTTTTTACGAGAAATTACTAAAATAATAGAGTTTTATAAAGATAAGGTCGATTTAATTGTTGATGCCGGAGACCTTCCGAAAAAAATTCCATCCACACTCCTTGATATAAGCTCGAAACCCTATAAAGTCCTGCGGCAGGGAGAATGCCTTATTCCTGAAGAAATACTCAAAAGTGCTTTATAAAAAAAAACCGGAGAAATTGAATATTGCCCCCTATTCAAAAGCAATCATCTTATACGGGATCGGGCATGGAGATGCCTCAGAAAAAAAATCCATTTGCAGCTATTCTGATTCCCGAAATATATTTTGAACCTTTTATTTTTGTAGTTAAACTGGAAATTTCTGTTAAAATTATCTATATAATCCCTGACAAATGGATTTTCAAATATAATTTCTTCTATTTTCTCCCGGGGAGAAAATAGGATCCTGTCTTCGTAGAGAGATAAATCACCCTCTCCCAGAGAAACTTCATCTCCGTCTATTTTTTCAAAAAGTCCAACATTCTTTGAAATTGTTAGGGGTTTTTTATTTTTTTGGGCGACAAGCTCCCTGATCCTACTTTTTTGCCAGTCATTCCAGTCCTTTAGATCTCCTCCAAAGGCCTCTCCGGGATTGATGCGCTGATTTCCATCAATTCCCCATTCTCTGCCGCAGCCCCTGCAAATAATAATATCACCCTCGCCATACAGGGAATCATGGATGCCGCATGATGGACATAGCCATAACAGATTCTCAATTCCATGGGCTAATCTTTTACCCCTGAAAACCACCTTTTCCATACGGGGATCTTTTAAATCATTTCTGTACATGATTTTTGTCACTTTCTCAGACAACTCATCCTTTGAGAGAGAAACAACATCTTTCTTTGATATTGTACGGAATTCAACAATTATCTTACCCCTGCGCTTTGTTTCTGCCCAACGGGGATACGAAAGATACCCTCCTGTAACATTAGCCAGTCTGACAGCAACCTTTAATTTACTGATTATTGATATAACCCCCTCGATAATGGGCTCTGTCTCCCCATCCCAGGAGCGATCCCCCTCAACAAAAATACCAACGACATGCCCTCCCCTGATCAATTTAAAGGTATGCTTAATAGAAGACATATCAGCCATTCCTTTTCTTTTGGGGAAAGCCCCGGCAAAATCACTGAAAAGACGCTTCATAAGGGTAACCTCATCAACATTGGCCATATAATTCACTGTATTTTCCATAAATTGACCAATAATGAAGGGATCGGAAAGGTGGGCGTGATTAGCCACTAAAAAAAAAAGGGGGGTCGGGTTCCGGGTTTTTTCGGATTACTTCAATATTGTATTTTCTGGTTAGATTTTTACAAAACGTCCATCTCAAGATAGACCATGATAAATTCTGATACCATCTGGCCATAGAATCTCCCCTGTCAAAATCCTCAAAAACAAATTATTAAACGACGACCTCCGAAAAAGGGAGTCAAATTGTTTTAGAGGTGTATTTATTTAAGAACAGCATCGCAAAAAGCAGTCCAGTCAGCATTATCACCCACGTTATAGAACCCCATACCGGCTTTTTCGGCTCCTGCACCATCCGTATCGTCTCTGTCCCCGACCACAAGAATAGACTCCGGGGAAATGTTCATTTTTTTAGAAATAGCCACAAAGGGGCGGGGAGAGGGCTTCAGGGCTCCATAGTCTTCGTTACTTCCAATAAAATCAAAATAAGCAGGATTAATCGAAAGAGCACCAAGACGATCCTTTACAAAAGAAAAATCCGAGAGTACTGCCGTCTTTATTCCATCATCCCTGATTTTTATCAATACGGAATCAAGACCGTCTCTCTTCTTATATTTTTCACTCAGAATGGAAATAAAACCCTTATAAAAAATATCGAAATACCACTCTCTTATGCTCTCAGAATTTTTCCCGGTACTCTCCGCCATTTTCTTTAAAAACAGGGTGTAAAAAGCCTTCTTTGATTTCAAGTCAAGGCCTGCAAGATCTTTCCTGACCTTGTGAAGAGCCATAAAAAAACGAATATAGCCCGAATTCCTCAGAGCAATCCTGAATTTTAACCTTTTCAGCGAATAAAGTGTTCCATCAAGATCAAAAATAACAGCATCAATATTTCTACTACCAATCTTCACCGAATGAAATTTCCCCTTCATAGGATAATTTTTTGAACATTTCCATCCGCAGATCATTCTGGATTAGATGAACAAGCTTAAACTGCCCATCCCTGGAGCCGCGCTTCATACATTCCAGCTTGAATTTCTCAAAAGAATCCCTGAGAAGTCTATGAAGAACAAGGGGTTTTATCCTGTGAGATTCACGTTTGGATTTGTATTCAATATTCATTTTCTTCAATTTTTCATCTACAGAAAAACAGTATTTTTTAAGATCATTATCCATAATTTTTTCATCAAATTCAGCAAAAAGGCGATACCCCGAAACATCAATATCGGCAAAACATATATAAAACCGGTTTTTAATTTTTAATTCGGATTCCGTCTGCTTTACGGCCAGAAGGAGCTGGCGTTCATGGAGTTTTTCCCCTGTGAGATTGGTAATCCCCACCCCCTTTTGTATGAACCTGAGTTCGGGAAAATCGTTATAAAAACCATCGACCCTGAGAATATCATTTATATCATAACGGTAAAGACCCCCCGAGGTAGTTACAATTAGATAGTAATACCCGCCCTCTTCCAGTTCGGAAACGCTGTAAATCCTCGGATTCTCTTTTTCCCTATCCTCCAGCCTGATAAATTCATAATAAAGCAGGTGAGCTGCGAGAATACTCGCCATTTTATCATTTTTGAGAATAATGCCGGCTCTGGCTTCGGTTGCCATATAACTGAATTCACGTATCTTCGTATCTTCAGGATAAAAGCCATCCAGATGCTTTAGATAAAGACCTGAGTTGCCGCATTTCCAGGTATTAATCAATGACAGAGTAGGCCAGTAATGCTTTGGAAGCAAACGTATATGCTCGGCTCTGAGAAGTCTCAAGCTTTCTGCCCTGCGGGGATTGGGGCTGAGGGATTTCTCCAGCAGTTCCCTGGTCATAGAAGGAAGTTTTAAATTCCTGCTCAGGGTACCCTTTTCTATATCTTCAATGAGCTCATCTATCCTCTTATCCACAACCTTCTGCATTTCGATCAAAGTACTGGGATTGCCGGTAATAATAAATCTTATATGGTACTCAATTGTAAAACGAAGAAGACAGTAATACCGGGAATAGTAATCCTCAATATTATGGATCTCAGCCGGAACTACATGAACATTTTTAAGAAATTCAGGAATATTTTTATGAACATGTCCCGAAAAAGAGCCGTAGGCAGTCCCGTCCTCGGTGTATCCTTCAATGTCCCTCCCTACAATGGAAAGTTCGGGACCATCGAAGATATCAGGAATTTCCTTTAAAACCGAATAAAACCAGAGACGGGTTAAGCCGTTATAACTCTCCTTGTAATATTTTTCAGTAATTGGAATCCATTTGGGCTCCTTTGTCGTACCGCTTGTAGTGGCATACATAATGGGCTTCCCGGGGAAAAGTAGATTCTCCTCACCCCTTGTATGTCTCATTATATAGGGTCGGAGATCCTCGTAATTATTTACAGGAACATTTTTTCTAAAATCCTCTACGGTCTTGATATCCCTGAACCCATGCTTTTTACCGTATTCCGTGTCCTTCGCGTAATCCAGGATATCCATCAGAATTTTATGCTGTGCTTTTTTACTATCCTTACTAGCTTTATTTAACTCTTTCAACATTTTCCTGCCGGCGATATTCAACGCCAGTTTAATAAGCCATAATTTTTTTGTTCTTCGCCTCGTTCTTTTATCAGCACGTATCTTTTTCATAACGAAAGATTATCTCAACATACTTCAAAAAATACAAGAGCCTTTCAGGCTTATCTGCCAGCCCAGGCTCCCACGGGAAGAAACATGAAAACTATTTATAGAGAAAACCCTTTTGCTTGAAATAAGCATTGTATTCCCTTTCGAGAAACAGTATTCTTCTTTTAAGTTTTTTATCTCCCCGGTATTTACCT
>CAZEKV010000148.1:0-5497 GCA_964512945.1 uncultured Spirochaetales bacterium
TATCCTTATTGACAGGAAGAATAAGACAGGAATTCAGATGATTTCTGATAATCCGGAGTGGAATGTACGCCATAAGATTCTTGATGAAATGAAAGGGACAAAAACATGTTGATATTGTCCAGAAAGTTAAACGAAAGCATTACAATCAGCGATAATATTGAAATTACGATTGTTGACATAAAGGGAGATCAGGTAAAACTTGGAATAAAAGCCCCCCGGGATATCAAGATATACCGAATGGAGGTATACAGAGAGATCCAGAAAGAAAACATAGCGGCGGCCAGATCGAATCCCGAAAAAATACCAGAATTAAAAAATGTTTTTGAGAATCCTGACCGGGAAACGAAGTGATTTTTTCAAAGAGTGTCTTTGTATTAATTGTCATTCATTGAAGAGAAGGTTTCAGAGAATTTACTTTTTATTTTTTTAAAGGCATATAATAAATCAGGATCGAAGTGTCCTCTGGATTCACTCTCCATTATGGAGCATGCTTTTTCATGGGAAAAAGATTCTTTATAACTCCTCTCCATTCTGAGGGCATCGTAGGTATCTGCAATGGAAACAATCCTTGCAGCAAGGGGAATTAATTTGCCGGATAAATAGTAGGGATATCCTGTGCCGTCCCATCTTTCATGGTGATATAACGCAATTTCCTTAGCCATTGGTGAAGGGTAAGAGCTTAGAATAAACCCCCCGTTTATTGTATGTTCCTTCATAATTTCCCATTCTGAATCATTCAGGGGGCCTTTTTTGTTTAGTATTCCGTCGGGAGTACCTATTTTCCCGACATCATGCATTGCTGCAAGAAAACTGATATTGGAAATAAACTCGGCATTGATCTCCGGGTAGCCCGGTTTGTTGTAGAGATATTTTGATATTAGCATGGAATACTTATTGACTCTCAGAATGTGCTGTCCTGTATCATTATCTTTCAGTTTTGATGCTTCAAGCAGACTGAGAAATGTCTTTTTTAATATGCTCCTGTTTTCTTTTGATACATCGTGGAAAATGGCGGCAAAACACATGGGCTTCCTTTTTGTAAGATCAGGATTCTTAATTGGAAAGATCATAAGATCTGCAACGATATTGAGAAAATCGCGGGATCTGAATTCGACCTTCCCCTGCCACGAAAAATCAAATTTATCAGAAGATATCGAATTGTAAATTTTATTGATCGAATTTGAATTTCTATGCTTGAAAAAAACGGCAGAAAGCGACTCCCCCAAAAGTGTTTTTTTTTGATGAAAAAGAGATAAAAACGCCCTGTTATTCCACAGGATTTTTAATTTATGATCAAGAACCAGGAATGGTATTTTGTTTTTCTTGAAATTATCCGTAAAAAACCTGACACCACGTAAGGAAGGATTTGGGGGGAGATTTTTTTTTTCGGATTTTGATTCTAGTGTATTATTCATCAGACATTTTTCTTCCCGAATAACAATTCAGCTTCGCTTTTTCGTTTATAGACAGGGCCGTCTTCCGGCTTATCATATTTCATATTATCGTACCTGTCTAATCCAATTTCAACAAGTGCCTGAGTGTATCCCATATTATTAAGGCAATTGAAGAAAATTGATTTGCCCGGTTTAAAATGATCGCCTATTAATTTAGATCCCGGGCCGGTAAAAAGAATGCGTTTATGCTTTTTAAGTATTATTTTTAGTTTAGATGGCTGAATATCAAAAAAATCCGATATTCGGCCCCCATTTCTGTAGATTGACGTATAGACACATTTTTTCCTGGCATCAATTACAGGGACAACAATTCCGTCAAAAAATCTAAACGGATAGGAAAGGAAGTCGAGGGTAGGGACGGATATCAGCGGGCAGCCATTGCCGTAAGATATTCCTTTGGCAGTAGAATAACAAATTCTGAGACCGGTAAAAGATCCTGGGCCTTTCGAGCAGATAACAAGATCCAGATCACCGGGTTTTAAACCCGATTCAGAAAAAAGTGAATCAATAGAGGGTACTAAAAATTCTGCATGCTTATATCCGATAATTTTAGTTGTTTCAAAAAGATCCTCATTTCTTTTGAGACAGACTGAAAGTATGTTTGTAGAACAATCAAAGGCAAGAACGTTCATTTATAATCCCTCTATTTTTAACAATCTGCTATTATCATTTTGTATTCTGATATCAATGGAAATTGTATTATCGGGAAGAATTTCAGATATTTTTTCACTCCATTCAATTACCGAAATACCATTTCCAAAAAGAAGCTCGTATCCCCCTATTGAGGCGAATTCCTCAAAACCTGAGAGGCGGTACAAATCCATGTGATACAGGGGGTATTTCCCCGAGTATTCGCAAATGAGGGTAAAAGTAGGGCTCAGGATGATATCAGGAATTCCCAGACCCAATGCTATTCCTTTTACCAGAACGGTTTTTCCGGAACCAATTCCCCCCGTTAAAGCGACAATTGAACCCCTGGAAAGCCTGGATCCTATTTTTCGCCCAAAGCTGATAGTCTCAGAGGATGTACTGGTTGTTATTTTATCCGCAATTAGATCCAGGGTGTTTTTCCCGCAAGTTTCGGCCTGATGCCGTACTTTTCAGAATTTTTGGTACAGGCATTAATAAGTAATATATTTTTACAACTAAGTCAATATTTAGTGGTTTTTTTTAAGAAAGATAGAAAAACAGAAAAACGGCTCGAGCGTTAAAGCCGCTTACTTAAAGCAGGATTAGTTGAAATCATAAACGTATGCGTTGATTCTGTTGAGGTTTTTTCTGGAAATTTTGGTAAACATGATGTGCATTAAGGTACCATAACGTGCTGATTTTTGTATTTGTTTAACCTTACCGTATGCATTTACTTTGGAATCCTCCACAGTATCAAATTCTATTTTTATCAGTTCGCCAACTTTCATGGGGTAGGATGTGTTCAGACTGCATCCCCCTGAAGAAATATCCGAGACATGCCCTAAGACAGCACGATTGCTTTCAACTACGGCTTTTTTTAGCGGACGCCTGGCCGAACCCGTATTTATAATATTAATGGGGAAAAAATAGGCAGGCCTGTCGATTATTTTTCTTCTGTAGCGCCGCTGTTGTGCCTGTTTTACGGTATTTGAGTGTTGAAGCAGTAAGCTGGAGACACCCAGCACCTTGCTGTATCCAAGAACCTTACTCATAAATGAGAACCCTTCTCCACTGCTTTTTAGAAAGTAAACCTGAACCTTCGTGTTTTTTTTCCAGCGTATTTCCTTTCCTTTGTCTGAAAAGGGAATCTGGGCACTCAGCATTCGTTTTAAATTCGAGGTTACCCTTGAAGAAAAACGCCCCCCTGTCGCGGGAATAAGTACAAGGGTTTGATTCAGTTTTAATTGGTTTGAAGACGTAAATTTTTTTTTTGAATGTGCATTTCTTTCAATTATCTGTTTGACACGGTATATGGATAGCTTTTGGGCTTCTTTTATATCCTCTGCGAGAGAGCGGGTTTCTACATCATTAATGGCTCTGAGAAGATACTTATCAAGAATTCTGGAATTCGAAAAAAGATTAAAAGGATTTTTTATTCCATATTGTTTTATGATATATTCAAGAGTTCCTATTTGTATTTTCGAAAGTCCAAATTTTCTAGCCTGTTTTCTAAAAGCAAATTTACTATATTTTATGTGCCCCTTTCTATTCCTACTTACGTTCTGGCTTCTGGAAGATCTGCCCCCTATGAAAAGAAGGATGAAGATAAGAAAGAGGATAACAATAAAAATTATTGTTCCTGACATATCTTCGCTTTGTAAGTAGGTAACTTTTGTAGACAGATTTAAAAATGACACCTTACCCTCTTTGCCCTTTCAGACTGTCAAATAAAATAATGAGTTCATCCAGTTTCGGAGCTACCTCATATTCGAGTAAATCACCGATCAGAACAGTGTCATTGTGATTGAAGGCTTCTACAAGCTCAAGAAGAACCCCATTTAATTCTGCGTAAAAATCAGAAAAAGATCTTTTGCTGATGGTTATATTGGCTATATCAAGAATCCCTGCTTCTTTCAGGTATGGATAAATTCTTATCATTTTTTGAGATAATTCGGTGAAATGCAAAATAAATTCCATAGCCTGGCGGTCTTTGCCTGTTTGCAATAAAACTGATATATCAGTTATCTCTTTTATTGAATGCCTTAGGAGTTTTACCGTAGAAGATAATTCAATAATAGGATGGCTTATCTCTTTTATACGCCCGGACAGGATTATCGACAGTTTGGTAAGGATGGATTCTAATTTTGCTTTATTCTCATTATTTGACTTCTCAATTTCTTTTAACATAACACTGATAGTCTCTATATTGATAAAATCAATTCCAAAGTCCTTTTTTGTTATAAGGTTGAGAAGACCCTCTTTTATATATGGGTATTCAATCATTAGTTCATTGAAAAGATTAATATTATTTTTCTCCAGGGATTTCAAAAGAATTTTTATATATTCATTAATGGTGGTCAGTTTTGATAAAAGAATTTCCGACTGGGTTTTTATTTCAAAATTGAGGTTTGATATCTTGTTTAAACCAATTTTATTCCAGTTGTCTTTTTCAGACAGAAGAATTTCGTTATCATCTTGTTCGATTTTTGTTATATAATAACCGGAATTGTATAACCAGTCTTTGACCCCCGAGACAACCTCACCCAGTGTTTTTTCATTTTCCAGTGTAAAATCAATTTTTTCGTTGTTTATATTTATCTCTACCATTTTTTAATCTCCTATTAATTCTGTCCGTTATTTAGATTTTGAAGGGATCTGGATATCTTATCAAGATCAGCAAGGATACCCTCCATCTGGCCGTATTTGATTTTGTATTCCTGTTCTTTCTTTTCAAGTTTTCTTTTATAGTTATCAATGTTTTTGTCCATTCTTTTAATTGCCAGATCAATGGTATTCATTTTCATCGCTATGATGCCACCCACCTGGGTAAATCCTTTCAGATGGTTGAACATTGAGAAAGAAACCCCTGCATCAATAATCATGTCGCCGTCTCTGTCGTGTCCAAATAAATCTTTTACGGATTCTAGATTTGTTTTCAATGCTTCATCAAGAACCGATTCATTGATTTCAAGGTAGCCCCTCAATCTTGAAGAGTTGATTCCGCTTCCGGGATTAGTTGAATTTGTTGATATACCTATCTGAGCAAGCAGGGAATAAACACTTGAAGAATTTTTTTTATACGGGTTCATCATAATGGTTTGCAGCTTGCTTTTTAACTGATTTAAAGTGATATCCCCCTGCAGCTTTCCAAGTCTTTTGTTTGCAGCTTCGCGTTCATCACTATCATAGTACTGGATTTCTTTTATTATATTTTCATTGTTGCGGGTTAGTATCTGTATTTCTGTAAGCAGCTGGTTGTATTTACCAACAAAAGTGATAATGGAATTTTTAACAAGCTCTCTGTCAGGTTCTATAGTTAATCTGACAGGCTCGGGGCTTTCCGATTCAAGATTCAATGTTACCCCTGCAAGGAGATCGTCTATACTGTTGGTTTCACGGACAACCTCGATTCC
>CAZEKV010000149.1:0-5468 GCA_964512945.1 uncultured Spirochaetales bacterium
GATTCATTTCGCGGCACACATTCAGCAGCAACTGCTTGATTATTGTGATTGATATAAGCCTGAAATTGTACTGCTGGCATCTTGATATGATGGTTGCCGGTACTTTGTGAATTTCTGTTGTGGCAAAAATAAAAACAATGTATGGGGGGGGTTCCTCAATTGTTTTCAACAGGGCATTGAAGGCGTTGTTGGAAAGCATATGTACTTCATCAATTATATATACTTTATAACGTGAATTGGTCGGGGCAAAGAGTACTTCATCTTTAATCTCTCTGATGTCATTTACGCCCGTATTGGATGCCCCGTCAATTTCAATTACATCAAGGGAATTTCCTTTTGATATTTCTATGCAACTATGACATTTTCCGCAGGGATTTTCGGCAGGACCGTTCTGACAATTCAATGCCTTTGCCAGAATCCTGGCAGCAGATGTTTTCCCAACCCCCCGCGGGCCGGCGAAGAGGTAGGCATGAGCAATCCGCCCTTTTGATATAAGGTTTTTTAGTGTAGTTACGACAAACTCCTGACCCTGGAGTTCATCAAAGATTTTTGGTCGCTTTTTTGCTGCTGTTACTTCGTATGCCATAATATTAAAAACCCTTTAGCTCCTGTCAGGCAAATTGCATCACATCAATCAGCCATCTACCGCTGCTACCTTCCGGTCCTGACGGAGTTTAATGATAATCAATAGTGCACTGCCTGACAATCAACACTAAAGGGAATAAAACGGAGAGAGAGGGATTCGAACCCTCGGTATCCGTAAAGATACATACGCTTTCCAAGCGTACACCTTCGGCCTCTCGGTCATCTCTCCTTTAAGTCCAGAATTTTCCAATTAATAGAGATTCCGGCAAAATCAAGGAACTTCTGACAGAAGCTTTACAGGTTACTGCAAAAGCCCTGTCAATTTCTTATAACATAATACAATACTTATGAAAACATTCCAAACCAACCGCGAACACTTTTTTACAACTCCACATTCGGAGAAAGAGGGATTCGAACCCTCGGAACTGATAAACAGCTCAACGGATTTCGAGTCCGTCCGATTCAACCACTCTCGCATCTCTCCATAAAAACATACATGCCCAAGAGGATTCGAACCTCTGACCTTTAGGTCCGCAACCTAACGCTCTATCCAGCTGAGCTATGGGCACAGCTCAATTCGGAGAAGGAGGGATTCGAACCCTCGGTACCGTTACCAGTACAACTCCTTAGCAGGGAGCCCGTTTCAACCACTCACGCACCTCTCCGGGTAAAAATAAAACAGCCCTATCTCTCCAGGAGATGGACAATCTTTTGCAGCCGCCTGGGCAAAAAACATTCGGAGAAGGTGGGATTCGAACCCACGGTGAGTCGCCCCACAACGGTTTTCAAGACCGCCTCCTTCGACCACTCGGACACCTCTCCATGATACAATATATCAGGGCATTAATATACTTGTGAGTTTGTAAATTGTCAATATTAGTAAATCGGCTGAGTAAATATTAGTTTTCCGGGAGCCGGATGTAATTATTCAGCTTGTAAAGTTTTATTTTGAAAGAGGCTTTGTAATAACCTATGATATAGAGAGTGAGGCAGTTCTTATTAATATTCTGGTAATTGTAAATGAGAAAATACCGGTTTATAAGGGGAATTTGCATGGCATAATGTGGAAAAAGATATTTTTTACGTAATTTTGTACAGGTATTTCTTGACTTGAGGGCTAAATAGTATTAAGTTAACGACCGTTCGGTAACAAAATTTTTATAAGAAGGATTTGTATGGCAAGAAGAATACTGTTGTTTCTGGGGTTTACATTATTGATACTACCTTTTGCATGCAAAAAAGAGAAAAAAAAGGTTGAGGATAAATTAACCGTTCCTGTTAGTGTAATCAGGGTAACCCGCGGTGTTTTTGTTGAATATGGCGACTACTATGGTTCTGTCAGGGGAATAGAGGAAGCTGAATTAATCTGTACTTCAGGTGGTTTTGTTGAAAAGATCGATGTAAAAGAGGGCTCAAAAGTTAAGGCGGGTCAGTCTCTTGCGAAAATCGATTCCCGGAAAGCAATAAATCAATGTGAGACGGCAGAATTAAACCAGAAAATAGCACTGGATAATTATCAGCGCCAGTTAAAATTTCTCAAGTCGGGGACAGCTTCACAGGTGGCTGTTGATAGGGCTCATCTGGCCTACCTTAACAGTAAAACAAACTTTATGAACGCTGAGCGTGCAAAAAAAGGAGCCTTATGTATTTCTCCCATTAGCGGAATCGTTGTTGCCAAATATATTGATGAGTTCGAGGAACTTCCTCCCGGTTCACCTACTTTTGTAGTGGCAGATATTGAAAAGCTGAAAATAACAATAGGTATTCCGGAGAATGATATTCCCGGGATAAAAGAATATAATGATGCTGTTATTACCTTCAATAATTATCCCGATAGAACCTGGAAGGGGAGGCTTGTGTCTTTCTCCAGAAAAACCTCTCCCAAACTCCTGACCTTTCAGGCGGAAATCCATATCGACAATCCCGATGGGCTGATATTATCAGGAACAACGGCAAATGTTCATCTTACGAGAAGGATCCTTCGGAACCAGATTATTATTCCAACCAATACCCTGTTGACGATAGATGACAGTACTTATGTGATGGGTGTTAGAAATAATAAGGTAAAAAGAATCCCTGTCAAAACAGGAGTCTCAAATACCACGCATACTGTGATTTTATCCGGCTTAAATACGGGAGAAAACATAATTGTTGAGGGAGTCCATCTGGTGAGTGACGCCTCGTTGGTTAAAATTATAAAATAAGGAAACAACCATGGTAAAATTTTTTGTAAAGAAGCATATGGCTGTTTTCGCAGCATGCTTTTTAATTATACTTATCGGATCTTTTGCATATTTGAATTTACCCAGAGAGTCAATGCCCGAGCCAAAGCAGGCCTATATTTTTGTTAACACATCATATATTGGGGTTTCCGCCAGAGATATAGAAAATCTTATCACCAGGGAAATCGAACAGGAAATTGACGGTATTGAAGGGATTGATGAAATCACCTCAACAAGCAAGGAAAATATTTCTTTAATTACCGTAAAGTTTACTTCCAGTGTTTCTGTCGAGACAGCATTAAGAAAGGTAAAGGAGAGGGTTGATATTGCAAAAGCGGAACTTCCTGAAAATGCGGACGAACCGGTAATTAATGAATTTAAATTCGCCGACAGACCTATTTTTATTACAATCCTTTCCCATCCCGACGGGCTGGATATAATTGATTCTCCTGCAAAGAAATTACAGGATGAACTAAAAAGGATTCCCGGGGTTCTTGATGTCGAAATATCGGGGAACATAGAAAAAGAACTGGCAATTGAGCTAGATCCGGCAAAACTGGAACATTATAATTTTACTATTGGTGATGTGAAAACTGCAGTTCAAAGTGAACACACAACAATTCCCGGCGGGGTTCTTCAAACAGAGATAAAGAATTATTCCCTATCTGTAACAGGAGAGATAACTGATCCCGAAATTTTTAAAGAAATTGTCGTTTCCTCGGATGGAAGAAAAATAAAACTCAAGAATCTTGGGGATATTAGCTTTAAGACATCGGATCCTGTAACCTATACAAGAATTAATGGAGAACCGGCAATTTCCCTTTCGCTAACAAAGAGAAAAGGTTCCAATATTATTCATATAGTTGATGAGGCAAAGGAAATAATTGAGGATTTTAAGCCGCTATTGCCTCAGGGTACTATCGTTACGCATTCCTACGATAACTCGGAATTAATCAAGGCAATGGTTGCAGATCTGGAAAATAATATGTTTACTGCGTTTGTGCTGGTTTTGATTGTGACAATCTTTTTTCTTGGGAAAAAGAATTCATTTTTTGTTTCTCTTGCAATCCCATTTTCAATGTTAGCCTCTTTTATTGTTCTACAGGTACTGGGGATCTCTCTTAACATGATTGTACTTTTCAGTCTAATCCTCGCATTGGGGATGCTTGTAGATAATGGGATCGTAATTGTAGAGAACATCTTCAGGCACGCCGGGATGGGAAAGTCCAGGGTACAGGCCTCGATAGAGGGTTCCGCAGAGGTTGCTGCTCCAATAATTGCTTCAACAATAACGACCTGTCTGGCCTTTTTCCCGATTATTTTCATGCCGGACATCCTGGGAGATATACTTTCCTATCTTCCAAAAACGGTTATTGTTGTGCTTTCATGTTCTCTTATAGTTGCTCTTACAATTACCCCCGTTTTTTGCGCAAGTTTTTTAAAAATATCAGAAGAGGCTAAAAGGAAGATAGTTGAAGGAAGCGGTACATTTCATAAATTCCAGGACTGGTATGTAAAAATATTAAAGCTTGCTACGGAAAATGCGGAGATAACCCTTGGAATAGCGCTTACAATTGCGATTGCGGGATTTGTTTTTTTTGGATTTACAAAAAAGGATCCTATTTTTTTCCCTTCTCTTGATCCGGATATGGCAACTCTTTCAATTGAGACAAAACAGGGAACACCCCTTGACATCACGGATACCTATGTTAAGAGGCTGGAAGGTATTGCAGAAAAATCTCCGGCTTCTATCGACAACATCCAGTCTACAACCGGAAGAAGTCCTTCAGGGGATCTGGATTCGCATAAGGCAACCCTGAGAGTGGTATATAAGTCGTACAATGAAAGAAAAAAGGAGATTATGGGCGAGGATGCCATCAGGGAACTAAAAAAACGGATTAAGGATTTTACAGGAGCAAGAGTAAAAGTCGAATCCTCCGAGCACATGTCGGGGCATGATATTTCATATCAGATTGTCGGAGAAGATTATAAAACCCTGGGACAAATTAGTAATGATATTCTCATGATAATTAACAGGAAAAAGGATCTTTTTAAGATTATAGATTCGGACTACGAGGCCTCAAAACCAAAATACGAGATTGAAATAGATAGAGAAAAAGCGGCTTTTTACGGTCTCTCGACTGTGACAATTGCCTCAACAATAAGGAGCAGCATGCATGGCTCTATAATAGGAAAATTTCGTCAGAATGAAGACGAATTCGATATTGTAATAAGGTATAGAAAAAACGCAAGGAATTCCCTTAGTCGATTGTTGACCCTGCAGATACCAACGAGGAATGATAGAAAGATACCCCTGGGATCTTTACTGAAAAAACGGCCTGACGAGCAGGCTTCTCTGGGGGTGATAAAAAGACGCAATCTGAAAAGGACTGTTGAGGTCTGGGCGGATTTTGAACCGGAAGTTGAGGGGAAACGTGATTTTATAGAAAAAATAGATGAACAGGTATCCAGAATAAAGACAGGTGAGGGATACAGGATCCAGACAGGATCGGGGGGAGACTTTAGAAACGAGGCAACCAGCTTTCTTTTAAATGCCTATGTGATAGCCGTATTGCTTATTCTGGTTGTTCTGGTTGCCCAGTTTAATTCCCTGGTAGATCCGTTTATTATTCTTCTGTCTGCATTCCTGTTTTCATTAAG
>CAZEKV010000150.1:0-5413 GCA_964512945.1 uncultured Spirochaetales bacterium
AACACGAAAAGACCTTTATTCCAGTTCGCTAATAGCAGGAGATTTGAACTGGATAGCCTTTGACCCTCCCCGGTTTCCTCTGTCGGCTTCTGCCAAAATACGCTATCAGAATAAAGATTCAAGAGTTTTGATAACAGAAGCGGAAAATAAAACAGTTCGGGTGGAATTTGAAAATCCCCGGTTGTCAATAACCCCGGGGCAGTCTGTTGTCTTTTATAAAGACGATATCGTTCTCGGTGGAGGGATAATACAATCCGGCATTTCAGGCTGATTATTTGCGTTTCTCCGCTGCTTTAACCGTGTTAAGAAGAAGCATGGCGACTGTTACGGGTCCTACGCCCCCAAGCCGGGGGGTTATCCATGATGCAACCTCTCCCACCCTTACATCAACATCCGGTAATAACTTTTTCCCCTCCCAGGAAATACCTCCACTGATTACTATCGCCCCGGTTTTAACCATTTCCGGTTTTACAATTCCGGGGACACCGGCAGCTGCAATAACAAGATCCGCTCGCTTTGTAAAAACCCCTATATCGGGAATTCCTGTATGAACAACCGTAACGGCAGCATTGGCAAAGGCCTGTTTCAGGGTTAACAGCAAAGAAAGGGGACGTCCAAGGGTCGGCCCTCTTCCTACAATAACCACCTCTTTCCCTTGAATATCGAGGTTGTAAAATTTAAGCATTGCCTGAATACCTGCCGGAGTACAGGGAAGGGGCGCATCTTCCTGGAGTACAAGTTTTCCGAGATTAACAGGATGCAGGCCGTCGGAATCTTTAGCAGGATTCATTCTGCTGACAGCCTGATTAAAATCAAACCCTGAAGGAAGGGGATATTGAATCAAAAAGCCGTCAACATCAGGATTTTGGTTAAATTCATCAACTGCAAATAAAAGATCTTTCTGGCTGCCCTTTACTTCCTTGTGGACCGAAGCAAATCCGGCTTTTTTACAGGTCTCATGCTTTTTTTTAACATAGCCCGCTGATGCTGCATCATCCCCTACAATAATTGTACCAAGCCCCGGAATAACTCCCTTTTCTTTTAAAAGCAGTGTTCGTTTTCTAACCTCGTTCAAAACAGCCTCAGCAACAAGATTCCCCTCAAGATATTTTGCAGCCATTTATAACTCCTTCTTTCTTAATCAATACGCCTTTTAGAAGCTGTTAAATTCCTATGTCCGGTCTGATTTACCGCCCTGCGCTTCTTATAGATTTTACCCGCTTATCAGATCTAATCCGCCTGTTTTTTTTCGTTGCCCGACACTACAATTTAACCCCTAATTTTGATAGATTCAATATCTTTCTTTTATTCTTCCGGAAAGGGATAAATTTTCCTTACCAGTCAATAGGTCTGCAGCATCTTAATAGCTGTTTGTAAATATGCTCGAATCTTTGATAACCAATCCTGCCGGAGAGGTTTCCTTGCCCTTTATTACAGATTGCAGTCTTGCGGCCTTGTTTTTTCCGGCAATAATAAATATTTTTTCCCTGGAATTGTTTATCAAGGGTAATGTCATTGTTATCCGTTCTCTAACATCATATTCTTCAGGGGCAGTGCTTTTTACAATATAATCTTTTGTATTACAGAGAACCTCACTTTCCGGAAAAATTGATGCAGTATGACCATCCATCCCCATTCCGAGAACCAGGATATCGAAAATTGCTACGTTTGTTTTTGCTCTGCCTTTGAAGAAAGATCTTATCTCATTTTCATATTTTAAGGCATCTTCTTCTGCGCTTTTTCCATCTGTAGGCACTGGAAAAATATTTTCTGAGGGTATTCTGATGTGATTAATTAGATTTTCTTTTATCATATTAAAATTGCTGTGAATTGAGGTGTTTGTTATATATCGCTCATCAACGAAAAAAATATATACTTTTTTCCAGTTGATTTTTTTATTCGTCAGTTCTCTGTAAACCCCCCAGGGAGAAGACCCCCCCGAGAGACCCATTGTAGAAATACCGTATTGATTCATCGATAGTTTTATTTTTTTTTCGATAAAAGAGGCTGCCTCGCCACACATTTTTTCATAATTATCAAATCTAAAAACATTCATAAGCATGTATTGTATCCTGCTTTCAGGGTTTAAGACACTCCCGGATGTATTCCTTTTTGATAATAACCTCCGGGATGTTCCTTATAATAAGCATGGAATACAGATCATGAATAAACATACCAGATGGTATATTTCAGAACCATCACCGTTCATTCTACACTGGGGCTGTCTGATTGGGCTGTTTATTCGTCCAATTATCTGCGGAGGGGACATCCGGCAATAATAGTTTGGAGAAACTGTTACCGTAAAGGATAGCTCATATATTGCAGCATCAGTTTCGATTTTTTGATGAAAATGTGAGCTATTCCGGGAACAACTCCATGCCGGTTTTTGATGCCGGCAAACGCAAAAACTTTCTATGGTGCCTTTCTGGGCCTGACCTGTCCACCCATTCCAGGAAGGCATCTTTTTTTCAGGCGGGGATATATCCCCCGGCCTCTTCCTCTTTCAAACTTTATCCTGAGGTTATCCCTTAATACCTACTCCAAAGCAAGCTGACATCAGAAATCGCCTTTCCTGATCCAGGGCATCTGTCATTACAACGTTAAAATTTAGCTTGAATTTTTTGCTGTTCAGGGCGAGTATTCTGAATCCCGTATTATAAACGGCTCTGTGAAGCGGATTGGCTCCATTTGGATCAATACTGTAGGAATAATTAGCAAAATCATTTATCCAGAAAACATGGTGCTTAAAGGCTTTCGGGGCAAAATCCAGTTCGAAACCCATGGAAAAATCTATGTTGGAATCCATATATCCCTCGCCGAAGGTTTTTCCCAGAACAAAGGTTGTAACAGCAGGCCATGTAAAAAAAGAATGTGAAAAAGTAAACGCAATATACGCCTGGCCGGCATGTACAACATTGGGAGGATCGGGATAGTAGCGTATGTTTTGATAGTTACCCCCCAATGCAAGGGAGGAATTTTCCTTGCTGAAAATTTTGACCTTCCAGTTTATTATAAAGTCAAAACCCCCATCTCCCTGAATATCAAAAGCTGAAGAAAACTCTACTCTGTCAAAAAGACTTAGCGTAACAAAAGGAATATGCGAAACAAGGCCAACCCGCTGGAAAATAAAAGTATAACCGCAGTCAATGCCAACTTTTGCATCCTTCCAGCCAATAAGGGCGTTTGGGGTTGTAATAATCCCCGTTGCACCGTTAACGGAGGGAACCCGTATCACTCCCTCTTCCGCAGATAATAAAAAGAAACAGCAGAAAGTAAGAACTAAAAAAAATATCAACTTTTTTAGAAACATCTCAGCCTCCCATTCTATTAATTCAGGAGACAGATCTCGCTCACTATTTTGTAGATGATGGACAGCTGCTTTTTCAACTTTTTTTTGAGAAAAAGCAGCGCTGATTTTCTGTCTCCCTGCCGGCGGTGGGACTCGAACCCACACGAGGTCGCCCTCACCAGATTTTGAGTCTGGCACGTCTACCAGTTTCATCACACCGGCATAAACATTTTAAGAGAGGATACCTTATCCTTCTTCGGCCTGTCAAGAATCCGCGCTGACTTACCATAAAATCCAGTTCTCACACTGAATAGTCATTGACGCTTAACGAATCCCGCCGGAGAGGGACGACGAAGAGGATGATACGAAATTCCTGTATACCGGAAACAAAAAAAAGGATTCTTATATATTCTTTGCGAGAAAATATCCCCCGGAGGCTGTGAGAATACCGAGAGATAAATTCAGCAGAACATTCAGCAAAGCCATTTTATAATTGGTTTTTTCCATGTACATAAAAGTCTCAACAGAAAAAGTGGAGAATGTTGTTAAAGCACCTGTAAAGCCTGCAGCCAAAAACAGACGGAGATTAGAATCCAGACGAACGGCCTCAAGACCGGTAAAAGCAAGAAAACCCAGAATAAAACTACCGGCACAATTTACAATTAATGTTCCATAGGGAAAATCTGAACCGGGTATCATTCTCGCAAGGAGGGTTATCCAGTATCGCAGGTTACTCCCTATAAATCCCCCTATCCCCAGGAAGAGAATTTTTCTTAGCACTATATTGATTCCCCCATAAAAATATGATCAGAATGGAAACGGACAACAAAATCGGTACCAACATCCCCTTGCAAAGCCGTTTCACAACACTATAAAAGTGCTAAAATATTCAGTCAATAGAAGCGAGAGGCAATTCCCCGAGAAGCTTATGTTTCCCGCTCAAAACGGGGAAAATGTTTTTGATAATAAACTTATTCTAATTGTTTTATCAAAACAGGGGATTTCTGCTTCATGGCCGGGCTTTCCGCTGCAATTGGCTGTTCCGGGACTCATTTCCCGGCTCTGTCCCCGCCGCCGGGAGTCCCGGGCCAATTTCCGCTCCAATCCCCCTTCCTCTTCAAGGCATAACCCGGCAAAAGCTTAAATTTTATTTCTGGATTTTAACTCAAGATATTTATCAACAATAAAGGGGGTTACATCCCGGGGCAGAAGATCGAGGACATCAATTCCGTTTTTTTTGAATTTCTCTATGGCTCTCATCCTTTTTAGCACCATATCCCTCGCAGCTGCTGATTGAAACATTTCTGTGGAATCCCGGAAATCCAATTCCGCCGATTGAATTAAAAGTATATCCTTTAATAGAACAAAGAGAACGAGGTGTTTCTTTTTTATCCTGAGAAAACTGGTTTTAAAAAAATCGTAATTAATATCATCAATTATATCGCTAAAAAATATCACCAGAGATCGTTTTTTTATTTTCTTCTGCAAATAATCAAAAGCAAGCCTGTAATTTGACTCAACAAAACCGGGACTTAATCCCGAAATGAAGTGGTTAACCTTATTTATGCCCCCACTCCTTTTTATGCCGGAAAGTTCCCCTATTATTTTATCTGAGAAAGCAATTATATTAATAACATCACCCATTCTGAAAATCACATGAGATAGAATAAGCATGGCATTAATGGCATGATCCAGGGCATTCAGACCGTTCTGTTCGGCGGTCATCATACGCCCGCAGTCTATCAAAAATGTAATATTATTGCTGGTCTCCATCTGGAAAACCTTTGTGACCGGTTTATTAATTCTGGTTGTAACCCTCCATTCAATATTTTTTGAGTCGTCATCAGGGGTGTATTCCCTCAGATATTCAAGTTCCGTTCCCATTCCCCGAAATCTGTTTTTATGGATTCCCATTTCGTACAGTCGGTGCTGCCGGGTTAAAGACATAAAGTAATTTAATTCTTTTACATCGGGAAAAACCTTGATAGAGATGTCGATTTTTTTTTCAGCATTAATTGTGAAAAATCCGGAAATTGTAGAAAATCTGTAATATAGTCTGGATATATTGTAATTTCCCCTGCGCATTGGACGAAAGAGCATTTTATATTCCACCGAGGTCTCAGG
>CAZEKV010000151.1:0-5295 GCA_964512945.1 uncultured Spirochaetales bacterium
ACGATTGGCTCATGTGTGTCTGTTGTTTCATCAATCAAACTATACAATTTTGATCGGGCTTCCGTTGCATTTAAAGTAGTCATGTTAGATCTCCATATTGTCAGCGTACGCTATAACGTACGCACTGTCAAGGCCTATATTTTTGTTCCGAATGCATTTAGATCTTAGAGGACAGTCTTTTTGGACTTTTTATGCGGGGTCAACGGGAAAGTATGCCTCGCTGGAATCAGTATGAAATTAAAGCGGGGTAAATCAATGGGATTAAATCAAAATCCAGGAAAATACAGGGGCTGTAACTTACAGGAGTCCGCGGAGCATTTGCAATTTTCGTTATATTGAAGCTTATTCCGATACCAAAACCCGCTTCCTGTTCTTTCAATGTCCTGAACCAGGGGAAGACTTCGAGGCCTATTGCTTGCTGGGAATTCCCGCCGAAGCCTTTTCCATCTGAAAAAGCCGTTGAAAACTCGTAAACAATTCCGGCGTTGATACTCTGCAAAACTCCAAGATTAAAGATTGATAGTTCAATATTGTTGATTACTGGAAATCCGAAAAAAGCCTTAGCCGAAAAACCATAGGGATAAAGATCTGTGCAGTTGTTTTTCCATCCCAGAGCAGGATTTTTTGCATATAATTCGGAAATAGTGCCAAAGGTTGTTTGTCCGGAAAGTCTTAAGGAAAGCAAAGTTTTTTTAATAAACGAAAATCCCTGGATATATTCTCCTGAGAGTCTGTTTTCAAAAGATTTGTCAAGATAATAGTAGTTTAGTTCATTTTCTATTTTAAAGAAGGTTGCTGATTTTATTAGATTGTCTATTTCGAAGACCGCATTTCCAGACACATAGGGATTCTCTTTGTCAAAACCAATTCCTCCTATGCCGGAGGATACTGACAGGGAGTATACCGGATAATAAAAATGTCCGACCATACCGACGTTTCTCTCTACATAAAAACTCTTCTTATAGGTTAAGCCCGTTTTTGCAAGGGTGTTCGTGTCGGTTATTCTGGCAAAAATGCTAAGGGAATTCCAGCCGGGGAATGAAAAGGCGGTACCCAGCACGGTTCCATATTTTATTTCGGCAAATTTTTTCTGAGAGATGAACCTATCCGGTATTTCAGCGTAATGTGAAGAGAAAATGGTCCATGTGTGGGGTTTGTAAAAACGGATTCCCATTCCCATGTAGAAATTATCATCTTCACCGGGATCAATAATCGGGTAAAATCCCCATTTAATGGCGCCGTTATTTCTCAGCCAGTATTTTCTTGTTCCACTGTAAACCATTTTTTTTGGATAGGAGTTGTTGATTCTATTGTAATCCAGAACAGAGAGGTTTTTATCCAGGGTAACATACGAGACTTTCTCTTCACTTTCAACATCAATGATCCCCGTTCCGGTAACAGGGAATTCCAGCTCTTTTCCGTTTTGTAAAAAAACAGACAGGGTGACAGGAATGAAAATTTCTATATCGCTATTAACAGCAATATTAAATTTGGAAAAGTATTTTCCGTTTTTGTATTTGTAATTCTTTTCTCCGGACACGTCATAATCAATTGTTTTTTTGCCCAGAATAAATGTTTCAAAAAAAAGTGTCAGGTCAACATTGTAATATTTTTCAAGGAATTTTTTTAACGATTCAGATGTTACATTTTTGTGATGATTTTTTTTGGCATACATTCCCAGAGCTTTGATAAAATCATCCTGTCCAAGATAATTTTCCAGCATATTGAATATATAAAAGGATCGGTCATAATCATTTACACTTCGTACATTCAAAACTGTATCTTCCGGCTCTTTGCTCAAGGGTGTTTCCCAGCCCTGTCTTTTTTCATATATGCAGGAAAGGTATTTTTTAAATCTCCATCCTGTGAGTGAATATCTGAAATTTGTAAAATCGGAAAGCAGGCGTACTGCTAGTTTTAATAAGTCCTTTTTGTATTTATTTACAGCAGAACTTCCATATCTTTTTTCGATATATCCAAGTGATGCAAATTCGGTTAGGCCTTCGGAAAGATAGTTTTCTCTTATGTAATCGGGAGGGGTGCCGATTCCAAAATAAAAATGTCCTAGTTCGTGGGAAACAAGGTAATCAATAAAGGGATCCAGATATCCGGGAACACCCCTGTCGGCTCCGTTAAAAGCCCCGTCCCCCAGAACAATTACCGAGTCTGATGCAATTCCCCAGAAACCGGGAGTTCCCTGAACAATACTGATATTTTTATAATCTACAGGAAAAAAGTTTTTGTCGTAGTAGGCAAGGACATCTTTTGCATAGGTTGAAATCAGCCTTGCATTACCGTCCAGACCTTTTTCACAGTATACTCTGAGTTTTTTATTCCCGCTTCCGGTTTCATATACGTGATAATTTTTCATAAAGGCGAGGAGAAAACTACAAACCGGGAGATTGTTTTTTATCAGGTATTTTTGTTTTTCATGCCGGAAATCTGAGCCCTGTGCTGCCATTTTCCAGCCTCCGGGGAGTTTTATTTCCGCTTCATAGGTAAAAAAGGGGAAAGTCATGCTAATGTTGTCGGGAGAGGATCCCGGGGGTAAAATTACCGGAAGCCAGCCGAATCGGGAAATCATTAAATTCTTAAAATAGAAATCTTCTTTTTCTCTTATATTGGGCAGGAGGGACTCATATTCAAATTCAAGCCTGATATCCCCGCTGGATTTTGCATCGGCGGGGATGCTTATTTCGCAGAGGAGGTGCTGAAGATTAAAATTTATTATTGATGTCGATTCAAGTTTTCTATAATCCCACGAGGCTTCCTTCCCGTTAATTTTGACTTTGCTGATATTAATTTTTGATGGAGTAAATCCCCTTACTCCCCTGTCTTCAATTAGACGAAAAAGATGGGGGTTTCTTTTTTCCCTCGCATTTAACAATAATACAAGATAGATTTTTTTTTCTGTGTTTTTGAGTTTTTTGGGTTGTGGGATTGTAATAAGCATTTTCCCATTCATGCTTCCAGTTTCTGGATTGACATCCAGAACTATATTATAATGCGGCAGTTTTTTTTCAGCAAAAAGGGGTGCGAGTACCGCCAAAGATAATAATAGGCTGACAAGGCTTATTCTGATAATTTGTTTGTTCATTACAGCTCCATTCCAAAATAAAAAGGTTGCGTTTCTTAATGCGATATCCAGAGGGATTAGAATTTATAAAAAGGATTGCTTTATTCCGTTTATAAACATTTCAACGGCAATGGTAGTCAGAAGCATTCCCATTAATCTCTCAATGGCTGTTAAAACCCTTTTCCCCAGCAATTTCCCAAGCTCGACTGAAAATAAGAGTATTATACCCGCCGCCGCCCAGGCACATAGAACGGAAAACAGCCAGTCCATCCATCGTGAAGGATTTCCCGCCATTAACAGGATTACAGTTGTAATTGCCGAGGGTCCTGCTACCAGAGGGATTGCAAGGGGGACGACAAAGGGCTCCGATTTATCAGGATTATCAAATATCTTATCCGCTCCCGAGAAGATCATTTTTATGGCAATCAGGAACAGGATTATTCCGCCGGCAATCCCGAGTGAGTATTTTGATATTTTCATAACGGCCAGGATATGTCTGCCTGCAAATAAAAAGACAAGCAATACAAAAAGGGCGATCAGGAGTTCACGGACTATTATTCTTCTCTGATGTTTTGTTTTTAGTGACCCCAGTACAACAGTAAAAACAGGAATATTCCCCAGAGGGTCAAAGACGAGAAACAGCAGTAACGATGCCGATAAAATTGACATTTTGTTTTCTCCTTGCACTTTATGCTTTTTACAAAGGTATCCGGCCTTTCAAAGATCTTGCAAGGGTAAGACGTCCTGCATATTCAAGATCCCCGCCGACGGGGATTCCTGAAGCAAGCCTGGATATTTTTATCTCTAACTCCTTCAGAACCTTTGATATGTACAATGCAGTGGTATCTCCCTCGACAGAGGGGTTGGTTGCAATAATCAATTCCTTAACGTTTCCTTTCTTAACCCGGTTTATCAGTTGACCGACAAGAAGCTTTTCGGGGCCGATTCCGTTTATTGGAGAGATCAATCCCATTAATACATGATACAACCCTGAATACTCCCGGGTGGATTCAATAATGCTGATATCCTGGGATTGCTCCACAACACAAATTGTACTGCGGTCACGGCGGGGATCCGAGCATATTGAACAGGGTACGACTTCCGTGTAATTTCCGCATACAGGGCACTGGAGGGTTTTTTCTTTTAGCAGAACTATTTGCTCTGCAATTTTTTCCAGGAAGATTTTATCTTTATTTAACAAAAAATATACAATTCTGGAAGCACTTTTTTTTCCGATCCCCGGTAGTTTTGAGAATTGCTTTATTAATGTTTCCAGAACAGTCAAATTATAATCCCATCATCCCCGGAGGAATGTTCATATTGCCCGAAATTTCCGACATTTTCTCTTTTATCTTCTCTTTTATTTTGTCATTGGCATTAGAAAATGCTGCGAGAACAAGGTCTTCCAGCATTTTTGTATCGGAAGGATCAACGGCTTCGGGACTGATTGAAACGTTAATAACCTCCATTTTTCCGTTCATTTCAATGCTGACCATATCCCCGCCGGCGGTACCGATAACACATACATCCTTCATCCTTTCCTGCATTTCACCCATGCGGTTCTGGATCTCTTTGAAATTTTTAAAAATATCCATTGGATTTATATTCATAAAGCTACAGTTAAACCTCCTGTCCTCTAAAAACTTTTTTTACAAGTTCGATTTTATCATCCTTTATCTTTGTATCCTCAGATGTCCTGGAAACTGTTTCCATTTTTATTTCAATTTCAATATCCCTTTTTATAATTTCCTTTGCCTTTTCTGTAATAAGTCTAATATCATTGAGAACAAAATCAAAGGAATACTTATCATCAAAAACAATTATAAGTTTTTCATTTTTTAATTCCCAGTTTGTTGCTTTTTCAAGAGCCGAGTGAAGTGCAAGTTTCTTTTTCTTTATTGACTTTATAATATCGGGGACAATATTCTCATATATATCTGCAGAGATACTGTTTTCGTCTTTATGCGAAAGGGTTTTCTGGTGTTCGCCGCCGTCCGCAGTATTTCCATTTTCTGCCAGTTCCTGGCGAAATTCCTTTATTTTATCAAAAATTTCTCCTGGTGAAATAAAACTTGAAAGTGTAGAGAGCCTGCTTAAGAGTAGCTCAAGTTCAAAACGTTGATTCAAACTAAAACGGATGTTTCTGTATAAATCTAGAAGCAGTCTTATTGCTTCTTCAATCTGTTCTACAGTTAAAGAAGAAACAACTTCAGGAGAAA
>CAZEKV010000152.1:0-2397 GCA_964512945.1 uncultured Spirochaetales bacterium
CGGTGTCCTGTTTTGTTCCGTTTACAGGAAAAAACCAGAGATTATGGAGGTGTAATCGATGGCAGAAAAATGTGAATTACTTAATACGTGCGGGTTTTTTATAAATTTCAAGGGAAATTCCGAGGCTCTCAGCAAGGGCTGGATCAGGATGTTTTGTGAGGATAAGAAAAAATCGGAGAAGTGTGAAAGGAAAAAAATACGAAAACAAACGGGCAAGCCCCCTGCAGATAATATGGCTCCCACAGGGAAAATGCTATAACACTGCGGAAACATGCAGTCTTGTTTCTTAAAAGTATAACTTATTTCAGGTTCTATGCCGGCTCTCTCGCCCGTTCCTGTATAGACCGGCACCTTTCTGATAAAAAAAGAAGCCTTTCGGCTTCTTTTCTCTTTCGGGCTGAGTGGATTTGAACCACCGACCCCAAGTCCCCCAGACTTGTACGCTAAACCCCTGCGCTACAGCCCGATGATTTTCTGGAAGTTATCATGTTCCAGAATTACTGTCAATAACAGAAATCCAGATTTAATAGAAACGGAGCGAACCCTGTTTATTTCCTGATTTTTCCGAATCCCATAGAAATTAAATCAGGTTTAGAATAAGATTATCGGAATGACAGAATTAAAATTGCCCGGATCAAAAATTAAGCAAGGCAGAAGAATAATTGAAATATTTGTGGTTTTCAATACAATATCTTTTTCACTTCTATGCGGTCAGCTCTTAACCCTGTATATCTTGAGCCTGGGATATGGAAATAATGTAGTCGGGAATATCCGTTCTTCAATGTATCTGTCTTTTTTGTTCATGTTTATAGGACGCGGTATTGTAAAGAAAACAGGTATTATAAGATTGATGGGATGGTTCTGGCTCCTGAGGTATCTGGTTTCATTTACGCTGATTCTGTCCATATATTTTGCCGCTGCTGATAAAATGGATGTTGCCCTCCTTTTCGTAATCCTTTCAGTTTTTGGATTTAATATATTCCGCGGGATAGGAGTCGTCGGCTATAATCCCGTTATGGGAGCCCTTTCTGCAGGAAAAGACAGGGGGGTTTTTCTTTCAAGACTTCAAATACTTATTTATATATCCGTTATTGGAATCAGCCTCGTTATGGCAGCCGTTGTTTCAGGAAAATCGATCTCCCATGTACATTATATTTTGTTTTTCTCGACAGGAATTATATGCGGAATTGCAGCCTCAGCATTAATCTTTAAATTACCCGAACCCCCGGCCTTTTCGAGAGGGGTTTCTTCGGGATTTTTCTCCAATTTTGCAAAGGCTATGGCTCGCCCTTCATTCAAATGGTTTATTATCACATTCTTCGCAATCTCGTTTATGACGGGAATGGCAAGACCCTTTATTGTCGTTTACGCAAAAAAAGTATATCTGCAAAAAGATGGACTGATTATTATTTTTTCAATATTCGGGAGTCTCGGAGCCGTAGTTATGGGCTTGATATCAAAAAAATGGATGGATCATATCGGATCAAAACCCTTGTTTTTCTTTGTTACAATTATATTTATAATAACCCTTTTACCCCTTATTCTCTCTCCCGCATTAAATTTATTTGCCGCATTTGTTTTTATTTCAATTATATTTTTCTTTTTCCATTTTGGAATCGTTGGTATGGAAGCAGTAGCACATAACTACTTTTTTAGTATTGTTGATTCACAGGAACACCTTAACCTCGGGATATCCCACCTGCTCGTACTGGGAATTGGGGGAGGGCTCGGCTCTCTGTTCGGCGGCAATCTCCTTGGATATGCAGGTGGGGTCGGAAACCTCAGTCAGGGAGTATTGTTCAGATTATATTTTGGAATCATTTTTATTTTATGCCTGGCCATATTCGTTCTACTTTTTAAATTGAAAAACACTGGCAGATATTCTGTTATCAATGCCATTAGTATTATTTTCTCACCAAAAGAACTAAAGGCGGTCACCCTCTTAAGCCGCCTGGGAAAATCAAGAGACTACAGCGAAGAATGCAGGCTTATTAAGGCTCTTGGAGATTCGAATTCAAAAATCCCCCTCGATGAAATTATTGAAAAACTCTCTTCTCCCCGTTTTGGCATAAGACAGGAAGCATTAAGAGCCCTTGAAAGATACACGGATAACGACCGTGTTGTAAAAGCGCTGATAAAAGAGGTAGATGAACATCCATACACTACGGCCTATATCGCTGCCCAGATCCTTGGGAGAAAAGGAATTTACAAAGCTATTCCGGTATTAAGGGAGAGCCTTAATTCAGAAGACTATAGACTCCAGGGTAAATCCATGAGGGCTCTGGCAAAATTGGATGACTGCAGGAGTAAAAAGCAGATAGAAAGGATTCTGACCGACACTAAAAATCCCATGATAATAAACCACGGGGTCTCGGCACTGGAAATTTTTAATGATAA
>CAZEKV010000152.1:2407-5295 GCA_964512945.1 uncultured Spirochaetales bacterium
GCAAATTCTAAAACGAACAGATTTACCCGATTTCCTGAAAGACGAAATTATTCTTTCCATCGCAGGAATTCTTGGAATCAGCTATTCAGTATACACTGCCTACGTAGCCTTCTTGAAAAAAGAGGAGGAGGGATATTCAATTCTGATGGATTACCTGGATGTCCACAAAGGGCAACCCGGGATAAAAGAAGAATTATGCGAGATGATAAAAAATCTGGATAAAAACAGAAGTATATTTATAGAAACAATATCAAAAAAATTATTATCCATCAAAAAATTTGAGGAAGCCCCTCTCTTTGTTAATGCAATTAGCGACGGCAATCTGAACCGGTACAAACAATTCTGCTTTTTTGTACTTTCTGTTTTCGTCTGCCTGTATGCTGGAAGATCTTGAAATTATTCCCGGAAACCCGCTTTTATCCTGCAGAGATTTTATTTGCAGAAATTACTGTTGGCCTTCTTCGCTGCTTCTATAAGATGCGTTCTATGGAGGTGTTCATGCTGATAAAGTAATGCCTCAGGCATTTGGTAGGCATTTTCTATATTTTCTTTTGTCAATAATTCTGCAGTTTTTCCGATTTTTATACTTCTGTCTTTATGGAACAGGACAAGATAGTCAGAATATTTTTCAGAAATGGAAATATCATGAGCAGAATAAAAATAACTTATTTTATTTTCTCTGGAGTGGGTAACTATAAAATCCATAATCTTTTCTTTTTGCTTTTTTTCCAGTGCGAAAACAGGCTCATCCATAAAAATCGTTTTTGATCCATATAAAAGACTGAAGGCAATAATTGTTCTCTGGAGTTCGCCCTTGCTTATTTCCCCGATCTTTTTCAACAGAATATTTTCCAGTTCACAAATATCAACAAGTGTCTTTATTAAATTCCCGGTTTTCTCTTTACAAAAACCGTTTTCGTATACAAACTCCAGAAGTTTCCCAATTTTCTCTTCTGATTCAAACTCCATATTCTGGTAAAGAAAAGAAGCGTACTGATTCTGCAATGTTTCATCCTGGAGTTCCCCGGTTTCCCTATCTAACAACAAAATCTTACCCGATTCAGGTAAAATCCTCGCAGCAGCCAATAAAAGCAGGGTTGATTTCCCCGTGCCATTCTGCCCCATAAACGTAGAAACCCCATGGGGTAATTTTATGCTCAGATTTTCAAAAACAGGATATTCTGCTCCGGGATATCTAAAAGTTATATTATCAATCCTGACTGCGTAATTCATCTTTTTCCCTTCAATAATACCCGGAAAACTGCTGCAACTTTAGGCGGGAAAAACATCAATCTAACATTCCAGATCAATCCCCTCTTTCCCAATTGGCCCTGGCGTACAATAATCAATACAAAGCAAAAGAATACAGGTTACTGAAAGCCCCCCCCTTTTAGTTATATCATCGTATTTATATAACTAATACAATACAAATTTCAAGATGATGAGCGTGGAGGGAAATAATAACTATTGATAAGAAAACTGCTAAGATCATCTCCTTCTTGCTATTCCCAATACTTCTTCTGTAGAATTATCACCTTTAAGAGTATAGTATCCATCTTTCATATAGCTAAAACATCATTAAAGTATTAAGCTGTAAACAGAAAAAAGTACGGGAGGCTCTGTGGCAAAAGAAATAAAATCCTTTGTTATTGACACAAACGTTCTCATTCATAAACCCGATGCAATACTTTCCTTCCGAAATAATGAAATTGTAATTCCTCTCTGGGTTCTTGAAGAACTTGACAATCTAAAATCAATGGGTGGAGAAAAAGGAAGAAATGCCCGCTGTGCTATCCGATTCCTCGATGAACAGAGAAAACATGGAAGCCTGAGTGAAGGGGTTAGAATATCTAATGGCTCGATGCTCAGGGTTTTAAAACTATCAACAGATAATTTCCCCCCTGATCTGAAAAAAGACAAAATAGATAATAAAATAATTATGACCGCTCTAATGCTTCAGAATATGGGAAAAAAAGTTTTCTTTGTCTCAAAAGACATCAATGCCAGGGTAAAGGCAACAGCCATTGGAATAAAGGCCGTTGATTATGAAAAGCAGAAGGTAAAATACAGCGGATTATACCCGGGGTACAGGGAGGTTAGTATTTCCGACAGTTCATTTGCAGAGTTAAAAGAAAATCGGAATCTGCACTGGAAAGAACAGCTCCTCCCCAATGAATTTCTTATTCTTACCGGTTCAGATCCCGGGAAAACGGCTCTGGGAAGATATGATGCAACCACGGGTTATGTTAACTTGATTGATTATAAGCTAAAACCCGTCTTCGGTATAAAACCCCTTAATGAGGAACAACGCCTTGCCTTTGAACTCTTGATGGATAACTCCATCCACCTTGTAACCCTTGTAGGACAGGCAGGCACCGGAAAAACCCTGCTCGCCCTGGCAGCAGGTCTAAAATCTGTTATATCCGACAGAACCTTTTCAAAGGTTCTTGTAAGCAGACCGATTGTACCTATGGGAAAAGATATTGGATACCTGCCTGGAGGAAAAGAAGAAAAACTATCAAACTGGATGCAGCCCCTGTTCGACAACCTGGAATTTATACTTAATTCGGGCAACAAAGACGATAAGAAAAATCCTGATGACTTGATAAAGGGAAAATCCATTGAAATTGAAGCATTAACCTACATCAGGGGGAGATCCCTTCCCGGACAATACATCATAATCGATGAGGCTCAAAACCTTACCCCCCATGAGGTGAAAACCATTATCAGCCGGGCAGGCAAGGGAAGTAAAATCGTTTTAACGGGGGATCCCCATCAAATTGACAGTCCCTACCTCGATGCAGATTCAAATGGACTAACATATCTTGTCGAAGCATTTAAGGGACAGGATATATTCGGGCATATTATCCTGACAAAAACAGAAAGAA
>CAZEKV010000153.1:0-5263 GCA_964512945.1 uncultured Spirochaetales bacterium
AATATGAATCAAAATAGTGGCTTAACTGGCTGTCGCTATATTGGGGTAAAGTCCATAAACAAAGAGTATTTTTCTGAAGTGTTTTCTCAATCAATGAGATATGTAAATAAATGGAGAAAATTTGAGCGTATATTAGGACCAATATTCCTTGTAGTAGGTATTTACCTTTCGTTCAAATCAAAAGGGCAATATATTGTTCCTAATGTGTTAATTGTCATAGGTGTCTATGAAATTATTAGCCCTATCCTGAAGAAACAGTTTCGGATTAGAAAACAATTAAGAAGTAAGCTTGCAAATTGTGAAATTAGAATAAATCTTACAGAAGTCGGAGTTGAAGCATCAGCACCACATATGCAAGCTCAATAAAATGGGAAGGAGTTTAACGAACAGCAGAGACTCCAAAAGGTATTTTTTTCTGGCCGCAAAAAGGGCTTCATATGTATATTCCAAAGGCTGTTGCAAATAGTCAAATAATAGAATTTATACGTAAACATAAGGTTTAACAACGCATTCCGGGAAACTGCCTGCGACCAGTGAACTTATCGTTGAGCCCTGTAGAAAAAGTCCAAAAAGACTGTTCTTTCCCGGATTTTCCATGATAAAATTTAAATAAATCGGGAGGACATAAAATGGTCAGGAGGCTGACATAATTACCGGAAGAACATATTTAACGGTGGTTCAAAAAAAAATACTGAAGTAGCATCAGAAAAGAGAGAAATGTATTGTTAAATAGGGTTTTTTTTGCAGGTTCGGTAGGTTGTTTTTTTACAAAGCAGTGATAGCAAGTGATAGGGGGGAAACATGGAAAAAGAATTAATTGGAATAATGGGCCTGGTAGTACTAACTTTGCTTATAACCGGCTGTTCGAATCCTGCCAGTGAAAGTTCCGGGCGGCAATAGAGAGTCCTGGTTTTACAAATCCTTCAACTGTTGGCGAATCAGGAACAGTTACTTTGACCAGGTTTTCTACAGACTTCAAGATGTTTTATTCCCAGGATGAGGATAGTGTAACTTTTCCAGTAAAAAAAGACGATAGTTCTACTGCTACACTGAATAATGACAAATTCTGGATGGGTGAGACCGAGGTGACAAATGCAGTATGTGCCGCGGTTTACCAGTGGGCTTATGATAACGCCCGCTTTAATACAACCAGCAACACCGATCCCAACTATTTGAGCACTACCACAGTGAAATGCGGGAATCAGGAGCTGCTGGATCTGGATGATTCCATATCTGGCGGTAATTACTGCAAGATAAATTACGACGGGCTTGGCCATTTTACAGTGGATAGCGGTTATGATGATCATTCTGTAGTTATGGTTAGCTGGTACGGGGCTATTATTTTCTGCAACTGGTTGACAGAGATGAGGGACGGGAACACGGATAATGTGGTGTACGAATGGGTAGATGATGGAACCGGGAGCGGCACTGCCAGTGATGGCATATGGCAGGACGATGAGACGACCGAAGATGTAAGCAAAAACGGCTACCGTCTGCCTCAGAGCTATGAGTGGGAGTATGCGGCACGGTATCGAAATGAGGCCACTAATGCGGTCTGGCTCTATAACAACCCCTGGTACACCCAGGGCAACTCTGCCAGTGACGCGACTGCAGATTACACATCATCCCCCGCAACCAGGGAAGTAGGCTGGTGTTCTGATAACAGCGGATGGCGCGTTCATGCTGTTAAAGAAAAGAGAAAGAATGATTTGGAGCTTTATGATATGAGCGGCAATGTTTGGGAGTGGTGCTTTACTAAAAGTGTTGCAGAGCGTGTTCTTCGTGGCGGTAGTTTTGGAAATATCATGAGCGAACTGCAGATTGGTTACGTGATCAGCAACAACCCAGATCTCGAGCAGAACATGATGGGTTTCCGCCTCTGCAGGACAAGGTAGTCCGTAGAGCGGAGTCAAAATGAGTGGAGGGTGTCCGGTTGCGGGGATCTTCTCTCTTGCCTGTTCAATAAAAACCTTGACTATTATTGCTTTTTGTTTAGAATGTTCGAGTGGCAGGTATTTATAGGTCCTCCTATTCGGATAAAATACTTAGCCCCGGGCTTGTTTATTGGACGTACTTTTGGTGCATGCATGCAAAAGAAACAGGCAAATTTTAAAGCTGAAGGAGTGAAGCTTATGTTGAATAAAAAGGTTGGTTTTTCTGTCGTTTTTTTGGCTCTGATTGTTGTATTCGCGGGATGCTTTAGAAATTCCGCAAATGATCGGGCAGAGAACGGCGATTCGGAAGAAGGAATCGAAAACGAGGTTATTGATGAAATACCTGTTATTTGTATCTATAATAAACTGACCCTCTGGAGTGAGCCGAGGAATCTTAAGAGCGAAAGGTCTCTTGAGGTTATCAATATAAGTGAAGAACTTACCTGGACCGGAAGGGAAGAGCCGGGGAAAAGATACGACGGAAGTCCTGCTTCTTTTTTTGAGGTTCGCACATCCCTTGATAAAACAGGCTGGGTCAGATCCAATCTCGTAGTTGAGAAGGCCAAACCTGCCGTTATTATTCAGGATAACACAATTCTCTATTCAAAGGACAACGAACTTTCTGAGACGGAATCCGAACTTTCCGCCATGGATTTTATCGTTGTAACGAAGGAGAAAGGCGACTGGCTGAATATCTATGAATCTGTTAAATACTATAAATCCAGGGATTTCTGGGTCAAGAAGAAGGATGTTTCTTTTTCGACTGATGATATCCAGACCTCTATTCTCTGGAAGCGTAAGACTGCCATCAAGAATGAAGAAAAAAGAATAAAAGAACTTAAAAAGCTTTTAGAAAAAGACATGGTACAGGCCTCTTTTTTTAAGGACAGGCTTCAGGAAGAATTCGACAACATGGAAAATCCCGAATCTTCGGAGGAGGAAGGGGAAATTCAGCCCTCCGATGAAGAACCTTCGGATATTGACATTGAGTAGAATTATAGATCTTAATTTTTCTGGAATTTCTGATAAAACGGGAAAGGAATCCGAATGAAAGGATTTCCTTTTTCGTTGTTAGCTGCCCTGTCTGCCCAGGTTTTATGCCAGCTGGCAAAGGTTGTTTATTTTTCCTTTAAGGAAAGGAGGACGGCTTTCAAGTACTTTTTATCTCCCGGGGGTATGCCAAGTTCTCATTCGGCTTTTGTAACTGCGCTATGTGTATCAACGGGGATAAGGAGTGGTTTTTTCTCGGATCTATTTGCTGTTAGTTTAACCTTTTCGGCTATAGTGATTTACGATGCCCTCCGTCTCAGGGGTACGGTTCAGAAGCAGTCTATTATGATAAACAGATTTATTGAAAAAGACGCGGGGTTTAAGGGCGAGAGAATGTCGGAAATGGTGGGGCACACTCTGCCTGAGATAATAGCCGGTATTATGGCGGGTATTATTGTAGCCGTGGGGATGCTTTCTCTTAGTGCATAACCCTGCGGGATTTGTTCCAAAATCAATATATCCGATGTTTGTTTATCTCATAGATTTTTAGTTTTATTTTTACTTTTGCTTTGTACATTCCCTGATCAATTATGATATAGGGCGGATCTGACAGCTGGACACTTCCCCTTATTTCTTTCGGTTTGTTCGAATTCATCTTTTTCAGGTATTCTCTGATTGCTGCTTTTATTCCGTTTTTAACGGCAGTTGCCTTCCCTTCTATGTCGTCTGATAGAATGCTTTCCATACCGAGACCGGACGAAACAGGGATTATATTACTCTTCCAGGCCTTTAAATACAAACTTTGCTTTGAATCCGCTCTATACCTTATTCTGGCATACAGGCACTCATTTTCTTTCCATGTCTGAACAACCTGTAATTTTGGATCTCCAAAGGGAATTCTGCAAATAGGAGTGAGAATAAAAATTTCTTCGATTTTTCTTGCTCTGTTTGAAGGGGTATAGCGGAATTCAAAACCGTACAGCATACCTGAAAAAACAAAAATCGATTCATTCAGGATTTTATTAACGGCTGTTTTCTTTGATAGAGGATACTCGTATCCTGTTTCCTTGATTAGCGGATCAAGTACAATCCAGAAATTTGCATATAGATCCACCGAATCCCGATCCTGCGGAAAGACAAGAAGCAGCCGGATAGAAAAGCATATCAGAAGAAAACATTTTTTTTTGACTGACACGTTTTTATCTATCGGCAATTATCATCTAAATCTAATATGCTTTTTGAATGTATCCATGGGATTAACCCCTATACGGATAATAAAATAGAGGAATCCTACTAGAAATCCCCCAAGGTGGGTTATATGACTGATCCCATTGAGAGTTCCGAATATTTGAGATAACAGGGAAAATGCCGCATACCCTGCTATAAGTACCGGGGCTTTTACAGGAATTATTCCGAAGATATAGATCACAGATTCGGGAAAATAGACGGCAAACGCCAGCATTACGGCAAAAACCGCACCGGAGGATCCCAGAAGAAAGGTTAGAGGAGGAAATGCAAAAAGATACACTACTGCAGAAAGAAAACCGGCACCCATCCCTGAAACAAAATAAAACAAAAGGAATTCATCACTTCCTATATGTTCTTCCAGTTGACGCCCAAAAATATACAATGCAAGCATATTAAACAGTATATGCATAAACGAAGCGACGTTATGGGTAAACATGTACGTAACTATTTGCCAGTAAGCCCCTCCAAAAAAAAGATGGGCGTTCAGTTGCATATAGCCGTACAGAAAATTGGATTTGAATATGCGAATACCCGCATTATGTATTATAAAGATTGCAATATTGGCTATTATCAGGCCTGTAACGGCATTGTAATACCTGTAAGTAAATGGTTTTCTGAGAAGCTTTAACATACTGAAAGGTTAAAGCCTTTTGTTATCATCGTCAATTGAAAAATCAATAAAATTCTCGATTAAGTGGTTAAAGATGCTCCTTGCCTCTGAAGGAGAAAAGATTTTCTTTGTATCCTCCCTTGCCGAAATAAGAATTTCCGTGGAGATTTTTTTTGCTTCTTTTATACTTCCCGATTTCTCGAGTACTTTTATTACATTTTCTACTTTTTCCATTTTTTTCTCAGAATTGTCTGTTCCCAGGACTTCCTTCATTTCCTCAAATAGTCTGGACATCTCTTTTTCCATTTTAGGATTCAAGGAGGCACATAGTATTACGGGAAGGCTTTTTTTCCCTTCAATAATGTCATCGCCCCTTTTTTTTCCGGGATTTCCCGTTGTTAGATTTGTCACATCATCCAGTATTTGAAAACCTACCCCAAGATTCTCGCATATCCGCCCAAAGCTGTCAGCCAATTCAATA
>CAZEKV010000154.1:0-5225 GCA_964512945.1 uncultured Spirochaetales bacterium
AGCTCTGTCTTTAAAATTATTTAATACACCTTTTTCAAGCCCCTTTCCTATTCCCAGTAAGGCTACGAGCATAAAAATTCCCCAAAAAACCCCGAAAGCTGTGAGGATGGTTCTTAATTTATGCTTTTCAATGGCGGAAAAAATCTCCTGCCACTTATCTATATCAAACATTTTATTACTTTATTATTCCATCCTTTATGTTTATAATCCTGTCTGTCATTCCGGCAATATCATTTTCATGTGTCACAATTATTACTGTTATTCCCTCGTCTTTGTTTACTTTTTTTAATAGATTTATAACTTCATAAGAGGTCTTTGAATCCAGAGCTCCTGTTGGTTCGTCAGCGAGGATTATTCTTGGTTTAGATATTAATGCCCTTGCTATTGCTACTCTCTGTTTTTGTCCCCCGGAGAGTTCCTTTGGCTTATGTTTCGACCATTTTTTTAATCCAACTTTATCGAGATATTCCAGTGCTATTTCGTTTCTTTTTTTTCTTTTGACTTTTTTATAGTAAAGGGGCAATGCGACATTTTCCTGAGCATTCTTAAAAGCAAGCAGGTTAAACGATTGAAATATAAAAGATAAAAATGAATTTCTATAGAAAGCAGACTTTGTTTGAGAAAGATTACCTATCAACATACCATCAAGGTGATAGGTTCCTGAATCATAATCATCCAGAATGCCCAGAATATTTAAAAGTGTCGATTTTCCTGATCCAGAGGCTCCCATTATAGAAATAAATTCTCCCTTTTTGATATGAAGGTCTATGCCTTTCAAAATTTCTAATCTGGTATTTGCTATTGGGTATGATTTATAAATGCTTTTCAATTTAATCATAGTATTATTTATTAAACACTTTCCGGTAAAGATAGTTCCTGTAAAATCCTTTTTCTCCCGTCTGATTTCTATGTCTTGAGTATATATCACATAAATGCTTTTTCATATATATCTCCCTGAGTAAACAACTCCCTATGGTTTTTTATTTTTAGCATAAATAGCAAAAAAACCAGAGAAATTCTATTTTTTTACCTATATTTTTGTTACTGAATATGTCTTATCTTTCGCCCGTCTTTCCATCGTTCTAATTATTACACGATCAAACTAAGGATTCCTACCATAATTACTGATCTATTGGATTTTCCACTCATTTACAGAAAGTATTCAAAAATAGTTTCACTCCTGTTCACCAAAGCGGGTTTTCTGGTATTGCCATAGTCTATGGAATATCGTACCTTTCCGGTTAAGAAAAAGCTATGAAAAAAATAATTATCAAAGGGGCTCGCGAGCATAATCTAAAAAATATTGATATAGAGCTTCCCCGTGATAAACTAATAGTAATCTCAGGAATCAGCGGTTCCGGTAAATCTTCACTGGCATTCGACACTATTTTTGCAGAAGGACAGAGGAGATATGTTGAATCCCTTTCCTCCTATGCCAGACAATTCCTTGGGAGAATGGACAAGCCGGATGTTGATTATATTGAGGGTTTATCCCCTGCCATATCCATTGAGCAGAAAACAACACATAAGAATCCGAGATCAACTGTTGGTACTGTTACCGAAATTTATGATTATTTAAGGCTGCTTTTTGCCAGAATTGGTATTCCCCATTGCCCATCCTGCGGGAAAATAATTAAAGAACAATCTATTGATCAAATTATTGATACAATTCTCTCCTATCCTGAGGGGACAAAAATTGTTCTTATGGCTCCCGTTGTCAGAGGGAAAAAGGGTGAGCATCAGAAAATTTTAAATGATGTCCGAAAGTCCGGATTTGTAAGGGTGAGGATCGATAACGAGATTCTATATCTCGATGAAAATATTAAAATTGATAAGAAGAAAAAGCATAATATCGAAATAATAGTCGATAGGATAATAATAAACAACGACATTAGAAAGCGCCTTGCAGAATCCGTTGAAACCTGTACGGAAATTGCCGGAGGCAGGCTCCTTGTCTCCATTATTAAAAAAAAGGAAGAGAAGAGCGAAGGATCAGAATTATTATCCCCGGAAGATGTATTTTTTTCTCAGAAGAATTCCTGCCACGAGTGTGGAATAAGTCTTCCGGAGATACAACCTCGTTTATTTTCATTCAACAATCCATTTGGAGCCTGTCCTGAATGCTCAGGGCTTGGAAAAAAGCTGGAATTTGACCCTGATCTTGTAATCCCCGATCCTGATCTTTCTTTCAATCAGGGTGGGATCATTCCCTACAATCCGGATGCCGCATGGTATCGAAGCTGGTTTCAGGCTCTTGCCGATTATTATAATTTTGATTTGAATACTCCTTTAAACAAGTTGTCAAAGAAAATTCAGAAAATAATTTTGTATGGATCAGAGGATAACATTGAGATCAAATATATAAATAGAGATAAAACGGGTAAATTTGAATATTCCTCAAAATTTCGGGGAGTTTTGAATGAACTGAAACGCCGGTATCTGGAATCCTCCTCGGAGGGTGTTAAAGATTGGCTTGAAAAGTTTATGAGCCAGAAAAAATGTGCTATTTGCAAGGGTAAGAGACTAAAAAAAGAGAGCCTCGCCGTTACGGTAAATAAGAAGAATATCCATGAAATTACAATGCTTTCGGTTAATATGGCATTGAATTTTTTTAATAATATATCTCTTTCAGATACGGAAAAAATTATATCAAAGCAGATTATTAAGGAAATAAAATCAAGGTTGAATTTTTTAAAAAGCGTTGGTCTTGAGTATCTTACTCTTGAAAGAAAAGCCTCAACACTCTCGGGAGGAGAAGCTCAGCGTATCCGTCTGGCGACCCAGATAGGTTCTTCCCTCGTAGGGGTTCTGTATATTCTTGATGAACCCTCAATCGGGTTACATCAACGAGATAATCAGCGTTTGATTGATACCCTTTTACATCTGAGAGATATAGGAAATACCCTGATAGTGGTTGAGCATGATGAACAGACATTAAGAACAGCGGATTACATCGTTGACCTTGGGCCGGGAGCCGGTATTCATGGGGGCTATGTTACAGCCAGAGGGAGTCTCAAAGAAATACTGGGGAATAAAAACAGTCTTACGGGAAAATATCTCAATAGAGAATTAATAATCGAAAACAGAAAGCAAAGAAGACAGGGGAATGGAAAATTTATTAAAATATTTGGAGCCGAGGAACATAATTTAAAGAAAATTGATCTTGAGATCCCCCTGGGAATACTTATTGCCATAACAGGTGTTTCGGGTTCCGGAAAATCTACCCTGCTTTCAAATATAATATATCCGGCTATTTCGAACAGGATAGGGCGTTCGCATAAGGTGGAGGGAAAGTACCGGAAAATTACCGGTATTGAAAATATTGATAAGGTTATAAATATAGATCAAAGTGCTATCGGCAGAACTCCAAGATCCAACCCCGCTACATATGTTGGGATGTTTACACCAATCAGAGAATTATTCTCATCTATTCCTGAGTCTAAAGCGAGGGGATATAAGCCAGGTAGATTCTCTTTTAATGTAAAAGGTGGGAGGTGTGAAAATTGCAGGGGAGATGGAACAATAAAAATTGAAATGCACTTTCTCCCCGATGTGTATATTACATGTGATGTTTGCAAGGGAAAAAGATTCAATAAAGAAACCCTGGATATACGCTATAAGGGGAAGAATATACACGAAATTCTTGAGATGACGGTTGAAGAAGCCTTTGATTTTTTTCAAAAAATTCCAGCGGTTAAAAGGAAACTGAATACTCTAATTTCCGTTGGGCTTGATTATATAACTCTTGGACAGTCGGCTCTGACTCTATCCGGAGGCGAAGCACAAAGAGTGAAGTTATCTCTTGAATTATCAAAAAGAAGTACGGGTAAAACCATGTATATCCTGGATGAACCAACCACCGGTCTTCATTTTGCCGATGTAAAGAAACTCCTCGAGGTGTTGCAGTTACTGGCTGATAACGGAAATTCAGTTCTTCTGATTGAACATAATCTGGATGTAATAAAGCAATGCGATTATATTATTGACCTTGGGCCTGAAGGTGGAGATAATGGAGGGAATATCCTTTGTGTCGGTACACCGGAAGAGATAGTCAGTTGTGCCGATTCATATACTGGAAGATTTTTAAAGGAAATTATTGATAGTTGAACAAAAAACAATTTTTTTTGTTTCTCCTGATATTTTTTTTGTTTATTTCGTTATTTACAGAAGAAACTAATAAAGAAAATAAAGAGAAAGAGGAAAAATCTCTATTTTTAAGTACCCTTAACGAAGATTTAGATACTGCAAATTATTACGAGCTTCTATCATGGTGCAGGGTTCTCGGTCTTTCCGAAAAGGGAAGCAAATCGGAACTCCGGCAGATTCTCAGGGATTATTATAATCTGCAAATAGAGCAAAAGCCCCTCCCCGAAAATGGCAGAAGAAAAATAACAATTAAATCGGCAAAGAAAACCGAATATTTCACAATAGAAGAAATAGACGAAGAATATATAAGCATCGTGGGTAATGTTGTAATTGAGGTTGTGGATGATAAAAAAAAATCCGTACACTCGATTAATGCAGAAAAAATATTATTTAATCAAAAACAAAATACAATAGAAGCATCCGGTAATGTCGTATATACCAGAGAAGTGAATAATTCCAGGGAAACCTTTACAGGGGAAAGTCTGACTTTTAATGTTGACAACTGGGATGGAGTACTCTTTTATGGGGTGTCAAAAAAAAGCAGAAAAATAAATGGCATAATGAAGAAAGGAATTGTTTCGGGGGAACAGTATCTTTCATCGGACAAAGAGGGGAAGAACGAATCTTATTCCGGTGCTGATTCGGGCTACTACATGGATTTTTATTATTCCGGGGATACCATATACAGATCTGAACGTGACGTCATTACACTTACTGACGGGGTTATATCCACCACAAAGGAAAAGGATCCTACCTTCCGGATAAAGGCAAAAAAAATATGGATTCTAGGATCTGGAGAATGGGGACTTAAACATGCCACAATATATGTTGGAAGGGTTCCTGTTTTTTATACCCCCTTTTTTTTCAAAACAAGCGATAAAATGTTTTTTAATCCATGCATTGGAAGAAGGGTTATGGAAGGAGGGTTTCTGCAGACAACAACTTATATTGTTGGTGAAAGAGAAGAAAAGAACACAGGCTTTTCCTTTATGCAGGGCGAAGATGAAAGCGGAATAAAATATAAGAAAGAATTGAACGGTTTATTTCTACAATCCACAGATGAACCCCTGGATGGGAAT
>CAZEKV010000155.1:0-2165 GCA_964512945.1 uncultured Spirochaetales bacterium
CCCCTCCTGGTCTCCAAGCCATATACAGCTTCTGATAGTGGTTCCTGTAACAAAGACACTCTTAAAATCAACAGCAAACGTGACCGGATACCACCATGGGCGATATGGATAACCGCCTATCCCTGTCATATCCGGGGGATTATGAATATTTGTTCTTAGCAGCTGCCATGTTTCTGAGGCATTAGCCACATCAAGAAAATAAACTCCGGTAACCCCCTGGTTTGAATAATGGGGTTTGTCACCGACTAAAAGAATGTAGACATTCCCGTTGTCGGGATCTATCTCTATCTTAGAAATTATTTTATGTGTGGAATTAATGCCGTTATTATGATACTCCCAGACCCCTGTATTCATATTACATCTTGCAATTCCAATACTCTGAGTTCCTGCATACATTGTATTGTTAAAGCTGTTGTATTTTACACAGAGAAACTGCCTGTCAAATTCAGGAGTATTGGGGGTTGCCCTGCTCCAGCTGCGGCCCCTGTTATTCGATCTAAAGATTCCTCCGATACCTTCAAGGACATCCCCATACCACATATCCGGAAAATCATGGAGATTCCCGACAGCAGCATAAACAACATCCTGCTGACCTGGAAGAAAAGTAAAGTCGTATTGTGAATTATAGGATATATTCCCAAAGCGGATTACTTTGGAATTACGAAAGCGTTCGCCCCCATTATCAGACATATATCCCGATATATCGGCAAACCCCGCATAAACAATATTGGTATTCGCAGGATTAAAACCAAGGGTATAGACTGTTGTAACATCCAGCCCTGTAGATTCCCAGAACTTGTACTCAGTAACGGCTCCTGTATCTGCAAATTTGGTATAGGGAGACTCCCAGGTAAGCCCTTTATCCCTCGTAATATGAAGGAAAAAATTCTCGGATCCCCCGGCAATAGATGAATTTCTTTTATTTACCCTGAATAGATAATAACCACTGTCCCACCAGCCGACATCCAGACCGATGCTCCCGGGAGAAAAACCGGGCCAGGCCGCCCCATTTGAAATTGTAAATCTCCGTTCCCATGTTACCCCGGTATCATCCGTAACCCAGACACCCGTTCCGGCTGTATCATACTGCCCTGACCAGTCCCTCGATCCGGTAACATATATTGTGGTGGAATCATTTTCAGCCATCTGGATAAATGTTCCGGCAAACTGGCTGAGGCGAATAAAATCTCCTCCGTCCTTTTGAATCCAGACATAGCCGCAGGAACCGGATCCCCCTGAAAAACCGTTCCTTGCTGCGGGATTATCATCTATAAAGGCAAGTGTCCTGTGAAGGCTGTCCCTCCCGCCGGCAAATCCTACAATATGGCGGCTATTGGGGGCTCTGTAATAACCCGCAAAACTCTCTCCGCCGTCAAGGGATTTATATATCCCTGCAGGAACTGCATGATAAATAAAATCCCCCGTATTTGTTGTGTAATCAATATAGGTTCCCTTCGCTTCTCCGTTAACCCCCGGCACTCTATGCCATGAATTACCACCGTCTATAGATTTAAAAAGACCGCGACTTGTTCCGGCAAAAGCAATATTTTCATTAAAGGTATTGCAGCACCAGTATCTTATTACCTCTCCATCTTCCAGAGGGAAATTTGCCATAGGACTCCAGGTAACTCCACGGTCGGAACTGCGTACCGGATTTCTGCCGCCCGGAGCATGAAATAAAACATTCGGATTACGCGAAAACCCAATACCAACGCTGTTTTCCAGATCAACAGTAAAAGTAGTTTGGGCATGATCCACAGCCTGCCATGATTGGCCCTTATCCGTACTGCGGAAGAGGGTTCCCATGTCGGTTCCAATAAACCACAAAGGGTTAAAGGGACTCATAGAAAATCCGCTCATTGCCCCGCCCCCGCCGGGTCCCCGGGACTCATAAACCTCGGGTTCCGGAGCAATAGGTGTATTATTCATTGGATTCGAATAGTCCCCATGACCATCAGTAAAATCGTCCAGGGGCAAACTTACTTCAAAATCGTTAGCGCCTCCGGCGGATCCGCCGCTACCGGAAAAATTTGGGTTACAGAACATAAATAATAAAATTGAAAATAACAGAACAGAAAACAAGAAAGATAGCTTTTTCATAATAAATCTCCATACTTTTATATTTTTTTTATATTGCCTTATTCTACATTAATAGATCGTGTCTG
>CAZEKV010000155.1:2175-5218 GCA_964512945.1 uncultured Spirochaetales bacterium
CTATTTTTATAGATACTTCTGAAAAGTTAAGAAATTTTAATATATTCCCCATTCCGTGATATAATTGTTGCATGAAAAAGACGCTATTAACCTTTTTGATTTTATCTCATGCCCTTCTTTATTCTGAAAGTGGATATCCAAAACTGGGGATGTGGTGGCCGGATACCTGGAAACAAAGTGCAGAAGATATAGCGAGATATGATTTTACGGGGTTCAGCCCCTGGGAAAATATTGAAGTATTGAGGAAAATTAAAAAAATCAATCCCCTTCAGTATCATTTAATGTCAATATCAGTTACCGAAACCCCCTGGGAGCAATGGGAAGAAAATAGCAGCTTGATGGAGCAAATCCCTGATGTCTGGTTTCTGACACAACAGGGATCTGTTTTATCCAGACCCCTTAATATATCGGACAAGAAAATCCACCTTGAAAAAATTAAGAATAAAAATGGAGAGCATCTTTTCAAAAAGGGGGACACTATCTGCTGCGGCAAAGAATCAATGAGGGTTCTGGGTGTTAATATAAATAAAAAAGAACTAACAGTAGAAAGAGGATTTGTACGCAGGGCTGAGAAACACAACAGAGGGGACAGAATCGCCGCCCATATAACATCCTGGCCCAAAACATGGGTAATGAATCTGAGTATTGAGTGTCCTGAATATGATGCGGGAAGGGGACCGGAAAAATGGATAACCTGGTCTGTAAAAAAGTACTTCCCCGAAATCTACAGGAATTTTATGGACGGCCTTATTATTGACCGAATAGAAAGAGATGAAACCTGGCTTGTCTCTGGAGGATACGCCCGTTCAATTGATCCTGACTGTTCAAACAGGATTATTAAAGATAACTATGAAGCTTTTAACAAATCCTGGCAAAAAGGTATTAGAGAAATATTGATGGAAATTCGAAAAACTCTTAAGGGAAGGCCCTTTACCGGAAACAGCTTCGGAGCATACAGCGATCTATTAAATGGAACCTTCTGGGAGGCCTGCCCGGGGAACTGGAGCGACACAAGGGTTGATACTTTTGAGGACTGGGAAGAGAGGATACTCGGTAAAGATGGGTATATTGAGGTTTCTTCAAGGGGAAGAAAGCCCAACTTCAGTTTTGTTGAAACCTACGAATTCGACGAATATGTAGAGCGAAAAAAACTCCAGCGCCTCGTTAAGCGTCCGGGTTATAAGCCGAATTACAGAAAAATGCGCTTTGGATTGACAACAGCTTTACTGGGAAACGGTTATTTTTCCTACGAAATCAACACTAACGGACACGGGGGAATAGCATTGTTATGGTTCGACGAATACGACAATGCCGGAGAAGGAAGGGGATACCTTGGCAAGCCCGAAGGTAAAGCATGGGTTGTCATGGAATTTCCCGACGGCAAGAAAGTATACAGAAGGAATTACGAGAACGGAATAGTAATCTGCAATCCAACTGATAAAACTGTGGAGATTGATCTCGAAAAAAAATACAAGAAAATTAATGGAAACCAGGTTCCTGAAATTAACAACGGAAGGATCCTTAAAAAAATATCAATTCTCCCCAGGGATGGGATAATTCTGCTAAAAGAAAAAGACCTGTAATCCGGGCTGTTCAGGAGTGAAACACCTAAAACAAGCGGGATCTGTCAAAGGCGGGGTGTTCTACGAAAAAAAACATATTATCAAGTTTTGATACCGGAATAAATTCAACAGATCCTGCCCTGCCGTCTTTGCCATCGTCCCCATCCTTTCCATTTTTTCCGCGGAGACCATCAAACATCCCCTCGCCTCCGAGACCTCCCCTGCCGCCCTTCCCACCGGCTCCTGATGAAACCGAGAACTTTACATATTCCAGGAGAGAAGAGTCGCTATAGTAAAAAACCCTGATTCTGCCCCCGTTTCCGCCACTGCCCCCGTTTCCGCCGTCTTCACCATCTTCTCCATCATCGCCTGCATCATTATCAAATGCCGAACGGCCATCTTTCCCGTCCCTGCCGGTCTTTCCATCTATCCCGTGGGAGGTGATCCAGAAAGGGCGGTCTTTTCTGACAGGAAAAATCAAAAGCGTACCGGAATTCTTCTCAAATAAAATGATCATCCTGTTAAATTCCTTAACCAGGCCAACAGAATTATAATAGGCAATTTCAATTAACAAATCGGGTCCATTTGATCCGGGAGAGAAATTGGCTTTTAGAAAGTCTTTACACCAGTAACGATCCCAGTCTATATCAAAATGTTTTTCAACCGAAAGAAGCGGATTCTTTTTTGTAGAAAGCCTCAGAAAAAAACCTTTCTTCCTGAAGACATCAAAACTGCTTTCCGAGGTTCTTACTTTTATTTCTTTTTTTCTTTTTGAAACCATCAAAAAGGTATCGCCCGGGGATTCAAAGCCAAATTTGCGGTAATTTATCTTTTGCTGCAGAACTCCCCCGGCGGTATGAATTTTTATCCTGACATTGTAGACAGTCCCGGGAAGGATTTCTTCCCTCTCGGTTCCATTATCAAGGACAAAATCAAGACCTTCCGCCGGGTCTCCTGAGACAGCCTGATGGACGCAAGATAGAAAAACAATAAAGAAAAATAGAATCTTTATATTCACCTACTTAGAATCCCTATTTCCCTAACGGCACAGGATCAACTATCCAGTTAAGAAGTTCTATGGCACTGACAAGCCTCACCTCAGACTTTGAAAGGGCGTAATCCAGAAATTCCTTCAAGCCCTCACGCCTCTCCTGAGCAGTAGCCGAGGAAGCAGCCGCATACTTGTTGGAATAGATATCACTATGGGTTCCAAAGGTCATGGGGCACCTGTTTCCCTTTAATCTGAGATCAAGTGTGTATTCTAAAACAGCGACAAACTCTTCTTTTGTCATCCCAAATTCTATCCAGAGGTTCCAGTCAAATCCCGTTATTTTCCCGTCGTCAGGATCAAAATAATTCTGTACTGCGTACATTCTCTCCCTGAAACCGGGTTTAATACCATATTTTTCACACTCCTCATCGGGTGGAACAATTAGAACATAAACAGGGATTTCCCATAACCCCGGATGAGACCCGACAGG
>CAZEKV010000156.1:0-5183 GCA_964512945.1 uncultured Spirochaetales bacterium
AAAGACTATTATTACGAGAGAGTTTCTTCAGAAAAAATTATGGACGGGATCCGCTGCCAGGCCTATTTAAGACCTGGTTTTATCCTTATTTGTGATATTGCAGACAGAGGGAGGGCAGACTGCAATACAGTTTCTGCAGAGTAAACATTCATGTTTAAGGTTTTTCCTTTTTTTATTCTCCATAGTTACAATCGATGAAGACGGGCAGACCCTCTGACATTTCCCGCAGGATATACAGCCTTTTTCATCGATATTCAGAAAGACTACCGCCTTCCGTGAGGTAAAACTTAAAATAGTCCCAAATGGGCACAGGTATCGATGCCACAGCATTTCTTCGACAAAAAGGCTTATAAAGATGGAAAGGGAAATAATATAAAGAAGGATGTTCAGTTTTAGATTGAATTTTTTTGTCAGTAACATTCCTGCAATAAATAAAACAAGGAAAACCATTCTTACAATATTATTCTTAAGGAATTCGGGTGCTTTTAATCTCTTGATTTTTAGTTTTTTATAGATGAAATCTATTCCCTTGAAAAGAGTGTTCATTGGACATAGCCACCCGCAGAAGATTCGTCCTGCGAAGACAGAGACGGCAGCTCCTCCTGCGAATACCAGAAGCCAGATCTGCATTTTTCCTTTCAGAAACAGGAAGACGACAAGAGCCAGAGCCGACAACTCGGTAAGAATCATTACGATTTCTAAAAAACGATTTTTGCTACCTTTCATTTGCACCTTCTTGGTTGAGAATAAGACAGACATGAGTCCGGTCTAATATCGCTTAATGCTCTAATAAGAGTTTTATATTTTCCATGATATTTGTCAACAAGTTCCTGTTCGAAAATCAAGATTCCGAAACCGATACCGGGCTTGTAAAATACAGTAATTCCTTTGGAGGCTGTACCTTTGATGAGATTTATTACGTGAGAGGTTAAATAACTTCCAATATTCACGAGGAGAGGGCTTTTACCGTATAGAATATTGTATTCTCTTTTGGTTGTTGTAGCATCGATTTGTTTGTTTTTTCCCTTTACCCGCTTACAGGTTTTGTCCAGATTCTCTTTTAACTGTTAAGCTAAGTTTTTTTCTTTTCTTGACAACATACTTTTGGAAATAGCATAATTAAGTTATGATAGATATGTTTACTGTATTGCCGGTAGCAATACCTTTGATAGGAATCTGTCTTTTTCTTGTTATTTTTACCACTATGGGTAAGAGCAGGGCAAAGGGAAAGGATAAAAACAAAGCTGTAAAGGTAAAAGATAGAAAGACAATAATAAAAGAATCAAATAGAAAATTGGCTCAGAATCCAAAAGATGGTGAGGCTCTTACCTCTCTTGCAGAGCTGTACTTCAAAGAAAATATGTTTGATAAGGCCATAAAACTATATTCAATTCTGATTGACCTATGTGCAACAAACAAGGAACTTGACGAGGCGAATATAAGTTTAAAATATGCTGTTTGTGCATTAAAAACCAATAAAATGGACGATGCCTATAAGAATTTTGCCGTTGCCTATGGGATGAAAAATAACGGTTTTGAGGTAAATTACTATCTGGGTTTTCTGGAATTTAAGAAAGGGAACTACGAGAAGGCGGCAAAACATCTCTCAAAAGCGAGAGAGCTCCAGCCTGAACATATTGATACCATGAGGTATTACGGCTTTACACTGACCAGATTGCTTAGATACAAGGAAGCAGCTCCCTTATTGAGGAAAACAGTATCTCTTGAGCCGGAAGATAAAGAATCTCTTTTTCTTCTTGGCCAGTGTTACCATGAATTGTCATATACCGAAAAAGCAATACAGATTTTCTCTCATCTGAGGGCTGATCCAAAATTGGGCCCCGAGGCAGCTCTGACTTCCGGGAATATTTATTCGGGTAAGCGCCTCTACGCCAGGGCTATAATGGATTTTGAAATTGGTTTGAGGCATAAAAATATTGAAAAATCTATCAGGGTCGAGTTGATGTACCGCCTGGCCGCAGCCTATATCCAGGAACAGGAAATAGGTAAAGCTCTGAAACTTTTTTTTGAAATACAAAGCATTATGCCCTCATACAAGGATGTCCTCAATCAAATTAAGCGTTACGAAGAGTTGAACTTGAATAAAAACCTTCAGACCTTTCTCATTGGTACTTCTTCTGATTTTATTAACCTATGCAGAAAGGTTTCAGTTTTGTTTTTCCCGAAGGCGAAGGTGAAAATTGTAGATATTTCAGTACAAAAAGCGGAATTTGCCGATATCCTGACAGAGGTTCATGCCCCCAGATGGGAAGACGAGGTTCTTTTTAGATTTGTTAGAACAACGGGAAATATTGGTGAACTCCTTTTAAGAGATCTCCATTCCCGTATAAAAGAGGTAAAAGCAGGAAGGGGCTTTTGTCTTTCCGCCGGGACTTTTACCGAAGGGGCAAAAACGTTTGTTGAGGGAAGAATGATCGATCTTGTAGATAAATCCAGCCTGGTTCGTAAGTTAAATTTGATTGAACAGTCCAGGATTATGGATTAAATAGTTTTCGAAAGCCTCTCAATTTCCCCTGGTTTTATGTATTATTACCATATGCCTTTCTTCTTTTAGAAAGGGAACATCTAAGGGGTGTATTTCCAGTTTATGCGGGCGGTGATCCATTTTTTTTATTTCACTTTCAATCTGCGTTTTTTTCCCTTTGTATGCGGCTATGATACCCCCCTCCCTCGTTGCTCCAAGAAGATCTTTCAGGCAATTATTGATTTTGCTGAAAGCCCGGAAGGTTACTATATCCGATTCAATATTGAACTTATCAAGTGGCATTTCCTTTATTACTATATTATTAAGTGATAATATCCCTGAAACATTTCTTAGAAAACCGCATTTTTTGCCCGAACGCTCGATAAGAAAAAATTCTGTCCTGGGTAGAAACACCGCGAGGGGAATCCCCGGGAAACCGCCCCCTGATCCTATATCTGCGATCTTTCTGTGGGGGAATGATTTTAACAGCCTTAGGCCGGACAGGGAATCCAGAATGTGTTTTGTTATTATTTCATCCCCTGCGGCATTAACAAGATTATATTTTTTATTCCAGAGTGCTAATTCTTCGATAAAGCCGCATAGCAGGGTGTATTTTCTTTTGTTTAAATCAATCCCCAGAGCAGAGAGTCCTTCTTTGAGTAGTTTTTCATTCATTTTTGTTTTTTCCCAGAAAGACAAGTAAAACGCCTATATCCGAGGGTCTCACCCCGGATATCCTGGAGGCCTGCCCCAGTGAAACTGGTTTTATGCTTTTTAATTTTTCCCTTGACTCAGATGATAGTCCTTTAATTATTTCATAATCAAAATTTTCCGGAATTTTTATTTTTTCCATTTTCTGGAAACGTTTTATTTGATATTCCTGGCGGGTAATATAGCCTTCATATTTTACATCGAGTTCTGTTTGATACAGGCGTTCGGAATTATGCTTTTCAAATGATTTTTCAATTTCCTTGAGATCATTGATGTGTACATCGGGATCTTTTAATATTCTGTAGAAGGCCTTTCCGAGATGTTTTTTAAAATTCGAAGGAGTACCCTCCAGATCATTTTTGTTCAAATTCCTTTTTTTTAACAACTCCTTAATCTCTTCTATTCCTGCTGTTTTTTCTTTTAATCGCTCGATAGCCTCATCGCTTTGTAATCCTATATCCAATCCAATATTAGCGAGGCGTCTGTCAGCAGAGTCGTGGCGCAGACATAATCTATATTCTGCCCTTGATGTAAACATTCTGTACGGCTCTCTGGTTCCAAGGGTAACAAGATCGTCTATCAGGACTCCGATATATGCCTTTGAACGGGATAGAATAACAGATTCCTTTTTCTGCAGATAACGAGCGGCGTTTATTCCAGCCATAAGCCCCTGAGCGGCGGCCTCCTCATATCCTGATGTGCCGTTTGTCTGACCTGCAATAAAAAGTCCCCTGATTAGTTTTGTCATTAACCCGGGAAATAACTGTAATGGATTGAGATAATCATATTCTACAGCATATCCGGGTCTCATAATTCTTATTCTTTCCAGCCCCGGAATAGTTTTTAGAAATTCTTCCTGAACGGATTCAGGCAATGAAGAAGATATACCGTTAAGATAAACCTCTTCCGTATCGACCCCCTCGGGCTCGACAAATATTTGGTGCCGCGTTTTATCGGGAAAGCGTTTAACCTTATCTTCAATAGACGGGCAGTACCTGGGGCCTTTTCCTACGATTAAGCCGGAAAAAAGGGGAGACCTATGAATATTTTCCATTATGATCTGATGTGTTTTCTCATTTGTGAATGTTATATGACAGGGTATGTTAGCTCTGCTTATCTTCTCGTTCGCGAAAGAAAAAGGAAGCATTTCTGCATCGCCGATTTGTTTTTCCATTTTAGAAAAATCAAGGGAGGATTTTGCAGCACGAGCCGGGGTTCCCGTTTTCAGCCTTCCTACCTCAAATCCGATTTTCCGCAAATTACTTCCAAGACCATTTGCCGCAGGTTCTCCCAGTCTCCCCGAGGAGACCGTATAATCACCTATGAAAATCTTTCCTTCCATAAAGGTTCCCGTGGTCAGAACTACTGTTTTTGAGAAGAACTTTTGTCCCCTTTCTGTTTTAACTCCCTCGATTATTCTCTCCCTTTTTTTGTAAAGGAGATCGACCACGGTGTCCTGGAATAGATATAAATTCGCCTGTTTCTCAACTGTAAATTTTGCCAGGTGATTGTACTGGAATTTGTCGGCCTGGGCTCTGGGAGCCTGTACCGCAGGTCCCCTGCTGCGGTTAAGGATACGAAACTGTATCATGGTCGCATCAATCATTTTCCCCATTTCGCCCCCAAGAGCATCTATTTCTCTGACAATATTCCCCTTTGCCAGTCCTCCAATGGCGGGATTGCAGGAAAGCCTTCCTATGCTGTCAAGGGATTGGGTAATTAGCATTGTTGAGAATCCAAGACGTGAGAGAGCGAGAGAAGCCTCGATTCCGGCATGTCCTCCGCCTATTACGATTGCGTCAAAATCCATCAGTCTCCTGGTGTTTTTTAATAGAATTTTACAGTTTCCGGGAATAAACAAATTTTCGCCGGAAAAATACTGTGAATACTACAGCAGTCAGGATGGCTATAAAGAGTTTATCAACTTTCCCATTGCAAAATTAAGCAGCGGAATACGTAAAACATACAGAATAGGATCCTGAACCCA
>CAZEKV010000157.1:0-5150 GCA_964512945.1 uncultured Spirochaetales bacterium
ATTTGTCAGGAGAAGCAAAGACTTTTCTTACAGGAAAAATTGAGCTTAATGAGCTATTTTGAAAGAGGCTTGAATAAGGTAAATATGGAAATTATGTCCAGATTTCGAGAAACAAAATTAATGTTCCAGGCTGTCGGGAAATCGATACGTCAATTATCGAATCGATTCTTGGTGTGGAAGTCGAACTCAGGGACGGAGCTGTCAAACGCATATTCGAGGTTGTTTTGTACTCGAAGCAGGCAGCTCTTGCCTCCCTTGTGGAGATGATGAAATTGACGGAGGCTCCAAGCGCTAAGATCGAAAATTTGGGCATTAAGAATTATGATATTGAATCGGCGCCGAGGGACGTTCCGCAGGAATTGACGGAGGGGTCGAGAGCAAGGGGGTAGCATGAAAAAGATAATCGTTACAACACTTCTCGTCTTGATGGCTTTCTCGAGTTTTGGGGATGTTTGTAAGGAAGATGCTGATAAGTTATATGCAGAAAAAAAATATCGAGGAGCAATTAAATTATATCAAATAAAAGATTTGGTAAAATTTGGAATAAAAGAGTAAGTCAATAGTAAAGGGAGGGCGGGGTCGAACAAATACAAGGAGCCCGTCATCAAGACAAAAAGCCAGCTTTATTTAGTTTGTTTTTCTATCAAATCAGCCATCCTGTTGATCGATTTTGCTCTTACCGGCTCAGACTCTATATACTTAATTTTTTCTTTTAATTTTCCGCAATCAAATCCAAAAGTAAACTTAACAGCCTCGTGAGGACAGACATTACTGCAGGTTGAGCACATTATACACTCAGTAGAAAGAATTCTCTCATTTTTCCTTTTATAATCAAGCAATTTTATATTCATCGGACAATTTTTTTCACATAGTCCACATTCTGTACATTTGTCATTATCGATTTTAACTTTCAGGAGTGCAAATCTAGAAAATATTTTTTGAAATGTTGGGATGGGACATACATATTTACAAAACGCTCTGTTGTCTTTTAAAATTACAGCAAGAATAATCGCAATAGTGTAGTAAATGGCATTTCCTGTTGCAAGCCAGTATATTTCAGTTATTTGTTTATTATAGATATTTTGTTGTTTAATGACAAACCAAAAATAAAATACAAGACTAAAAGACAAAAAGAAGTGTAAATATCGAATAATTCCAAATTTTTTATATCTGCCTTTTGATTTTTTCCATGGCAGAATATCGAGTATCATTGTAGTCCAACAGGCCCATGAACACCATCCTCTATTTAATATTGCAACCCCGACAATTTTTGCTAAAAAATAATGGAGCGTAGCCCCGGCAAATAGTCCGTTTAAAAGATAAAAAAAGAATCCTTCAAGTTGCATGTTTTCATAATGTATTATTCCTACATATCCAATCATATATGTACCAATCAATATTTGGCTTATTCTTCTACCCCATGATATGTATATCTTTGGCAAAGCATCTTGCAAGAATATTCCGAACGCTATTGATGTGCCAATGTATACGAAATTATAAATATAAAATATTTTTCCGGTTGCTAAAAATCTCCAGATTGCAATCGAGTAAAAAACGATTATAAATATCAAGGGGAGTTTGAGAGTATCAAAACTAATTTTCCATTGGTTATTTTTATTCATGTTAGCATTTTGTCCTTAACATTTTGGTACATTAATTAGATGGGAAATTCAAAAAATTCTATGCAAAGAATATCAAAATATAACGAAGAAGTCAAACTATTGTTCCATATATAATCCCCATTTTTCCTTTCCAGGCATGCAAAGGCCACTACATATTTCCCTCTTGAAACTACTTCTTTTTATTTAAATCTGCACTTAAAATCCCGCCTGTATATCTCAGATTTGGTTTGCTCTAATTCCTATACTACTCAATTCCGTTGATTCTGGGTAGCGAGGGGGGGGCTTCTCTCTTAACTGTTCTTAATATGTTTGAATATTTATCCCCGTTAACGAGATAATTCAAATCTTTACAGCTTCACTACTTTCAAAAAAAGTATTCAGCATATCAGAAAATTTCATTGAAAAAAACAGCAGTGAAATTTACAAAGAAATCGGGTTTTTTGGTCATAAAACGAGGGTAGCAGCTGCTTTTTCCTGTAATCAAACTGTTTCCTGGAAAATTTGATTGACTGAAAATATAACTTTTACTATCATCTTTCCAGAGGGAGATCCGGTTTTTAACTATCAAGCTGAAATTTCCCGGGACATTATAGTTGTAAAGAAAGTTAGAAATGGAATTCTTTGACACAGGATGTTGCGGATAGGGTTTCTTATGTCAGAAAACGTCCCGGGAAAAAAGATATTGTAAACAGATAAAAAAAGTATTCGAGGGCAAACCGGTTTTTTTATAGATGGATTGATCATTGAATAGATTCTGGGGAGAGTATTCTGAAACGAATTGTTATAGCTACAATAAAGAGCTGGAATATAGAAAATGCTCAAAAATTAATAGCGAAACTTGCTAACAGGTACAGTATTAAGATTATAACTAATAAATCTGAATTAACGATTGACAATTTGGGTGAAATCCAGCCTGATTATATATTCTTTCCCCATTGGTCCTGGATAATTCCGGAGGTGATATATAAAAAGTATACTTGTATTGTCTTTCATTCTGCAGATTTGCCATATGGACGTGGGGGCAGTCCAATTCAAAATCAGATTATTCGAGGAATTAGAAAATCAAAAGTTTGTGCAATAAAATGTGTTAAGGAATTGGATGCAGGTGATATTTATTGTAAAGAAGATATTGACCTGGGAAAAGGCAATATCGATGAGATTTTAATGGAAATTTCTAATATTATTTTTTTGAAATTAATTCCCTTCATTCTTGATAACGATCCCACACCTGTGAAGCAAGATGGCAAGTTATTGCAATTCAAAAGAAGAAACCCAAAAGAAAGCAATATTAATTTAAATGAAATAAATGATATTAGTCAATTTTATGACTTTATCCGGATGTTGGATGGGGAAGGATATCCCAGAGCAAATATTATTTTAAAGAAATTTAGAATAGAGTTTTCAAATGTATCAAAAAGAAGTAATTATTTAGAAGGAATCTTTAAAATTTATGAAAAATAAAATCTTGATAGTAGCGGCTCATCCTGATGATGAAATTCTTGGATGCGGTGGAACCATAGCACGAATGGCAAGTGAAGGAGCGACTGTCGCTACCCTTATTTTAGGAGAGGGCATTACCTCTCGAGATATGAAAAGGGATGTGAGTAAACGAACATCTGAAATCAACACCTTAAAGAAAAACATAAGCGAAGCTAATCAGTTAATCGGGGTTAGAAAAATAATTTCCCATGATTTTCCAGACAACAGATTTGATACAGTGCCTCTGCTCGATATTATTAAAGTAATCGAAAATGCGAAAAATGAATTGCAGCCTGATATAATATTTACTCATTTTTCCAGTGACTTGAATATTGATCATTATATAACAAACAAAGCAGTTCTTGCTGCAACACGCCCGATGGAGGGAGAAACTGTAAAAGAAGTTTACTCTTTTGAGGTGTTATCATCTACTGAATGGAATTATCCTTTAACTTTTTCTCCGGATTTTTATGTAAATATTACAGATTATCTTTTAATTAAGAAAAATGCCATGAGTGTTTATCAGAGTGAATTGAAAGAGTATCCTCACCCTCGTTCGCTGAAGGCTATTGAGTTAAATGCTGCATACTGGGGAACCAGGACAGGACTGAATAAGGCGGAAGCTTTTCAGACTGTAAGAAGATTGATATGAAAATTGCTGTGCTGACTTCCAGGAAAAGCTGGTTTGCCAGGTATAAAGATGAATTAATTAATAGCTTAATTTCGTCCGGACACGAAGTGGATTCTTATGATCACCACGATAAAATAGGAACTCCAAACGATGTTCTGTTCATACTAAGTTATTTTCGAATAATTCCTGATTCTATACTAACACAAAATAACCATAATGTTGTCGTTCATGAAAGTGATCTGCCTGAGGGAAAAGGCTGGGCTCCCCTTTTTTGGCAAATTTTATCCGGGAAGAATACGATTCCGATTGTTTTATTCGAGGCTTCAAAGGAAATGGATGCCGGAGATATTTATATTAAAGATTACATTGTACTAAATGGTACCGAGCTAAATGATGAAATACGGGAAATACAGGCTCGTAAAACAATTGAATTATGTATGGAATTTATCAATAACATTAAAAGCATCCAGCCTCAGAAACAGCAAGGAAAAGTAAGCTTTTACAACAGACGAACTCCTGAAGACAGTGAACTTGATATAAATAAATCAATTGATGAGCAATTTAATCTCCTGCGAATTTGTGATAATATCGAATATCCTGCTTTTTTTTATAAAAATTCTGAAAAGTATATAATTCAAATCTACAAAGCCAGAACAAAAAGGAAAATTTAGATATGAATAAGATTTTCATAATTGCAGAACTATCAGCAAATCATAATCAAGATATTAATACTGCAAAAAAGACAATCGAAGCAATCGCTTACTCAAACGCTGATGCTGTTAAGATTCAAACATATACGGCTGATACCATGACAATAGACTGTTCAAATAAATATTTTCAAATTACTTCCGGAACATTATGGGATGGGCAAACATATTATGAGTTATACAAAAAAGCATTTACCCCATGGGAGTGGCATGAAGAATTAAGAGATTATGCCGAGAATCTTGGATTGGTTTTTTTCTCAACACCTTTTGATTCTTCTGCGGTGGATTATCTTGAAAAAATGGGCAATCCTATTTACAAAATTGCTTCTTTTGAGATTACCGATACACCCTTTATTGAATATGTTGCCTCAAAAAACAAACCTATGATTATCTCTACCGGCATTGCGAAAATTCAGGAAATTCAGAATGCTGTTGGAGCCTGTAGACAAGCCGGGAATAATGACATTACTTTGTTAAAATGTACTTCCAGTTATCCAGCACCTGTCGACCAGGCTAATTTGAAAACAATGATAAACATGAAGGAAACTTTCAATGTTAAAATAGGGCTTTCCGATCACTCACGGGGGACTGATGTTGCAATCGCAGCTGCAGCTATAGGCGCTCGGATTATTGAAAAGCATTTTATACTTGATCGCAAAAATGGCGGGCCTGATGCCGCTTTTTCAATGGAACCGAAGGAATTCAAACAGA